>JAYVQB010000180.1:0-8391 GCA_043757085.1 Verrucomicrobiota bacterium | reverse complement strand
GGCTCCATGCGATGAAGGAAAAGCGTCCTTATCAAATTGCATTCACCTCCAAAGGCTTTGCCGCCACGCGCTATCTCAGCCCTTATTTGCAGGCCGCGCAGCTCGATAAGTTTTTGCAGCAGACACAGCTTGATGAACAGGCAGAGGACGCCCGGCCCGCGCCAGTCGATAGCACCGCCGCCACGCCGCCCGGCGCATTGCCCGCGCCCGCTTTCAAGGAATGGACTCAGAGTTACAATCTCCCCGCAGGCACAACTTACAATGTGCAGTTCTGGCATGAGACCAATCCCACTGCTATTGCCGGCGACTTGGTGAAGCTCTGGGTGTTTCAACCCAGCGGCATGTGTCCGCCGGTCACCGTGAAAATGGAGCGCGAGTCCGCCACTTTTGAAGTCGGTTTCAGCGCGCTCACAGCGGATATTGTGAAGGAAATTTCAGACATTAAATGACGGCCAAAATCACAACAGCGACTCAGGCAGCAGGCTATGTCCTCTTCGAGGTCATCCTCGCTCTGACGATCTTTGCCCTGGCAGTCGTTGGCCTAGCCTCGGCGCTGAACAACATCATTGAGTCCTCCGCCACCATGAACCTCGACAACAGCGTGCGCATCGGCCTGCGTTCGTTCATCGAGGAAGTGCGACGCAAGCCTATCGCGGACATGAGCACCACCACTACAGATGACCACCTCGGAGCGATTTACTCCAGCACCGTGGAGACTCTAAGTCTGAAAAATGGCGACGGGGTCGCGCTCAATGACCTATACACGCTTCATGCAAAAGCTGCCTATGGTCAGGGAAACACCGCGCGTGAAGAGATCGTGGACCTGTATGTTTACAAACCGGCAACAGTATCAGGCGGCAAATGACAACACGCGCCACACAACGTCACGGAATCAAAGCCTTCACATTGCTGGAGGTCATCATCGCGCTGACGATCCTCGCCATGTTCAGCGGCACCATGTTTGCCATCATCCGAGGTTCGGTCAAAGCAGCCGCTGAAATCCGTCATGTGGAGAGCGAGAACGATCAGGTGAATCACTTCATCCGTCTCTGCCGCCAGACTTTCCAGAATCTTCCCTCCACCGCATCCATCACACTGAAGGTCACTCAGGCAGGCACTCCTGCGATGCAGGAACTCACTTTCAGCGGGGCGAATGAAATGTTCAGCTTCGGGCCGAATCCCATTTCTTATAAAGACACCACCATCGGTCTCCGCCCGGTGACCAGCGGCATCCAAACCTCCGAGGACGGACTACCCATCTTCAACATCAGTATCACGCGCGAGGACATCATCCCCACGGACGGAAATCAAAACAACGCACTCGTGCGCAGCTCCGGCGAAGGCGTGCTGGCCCCGGATGATCAAGGCCGGGTGTGGATGCCCTTGCTGCCCGATGTCGCATCACTCACCTGGCGCGGTTATAAATCAGACGACGACACCTGGCAGGAGGAATGGTCCAGCACCAACTTGCCGGAATTGATCGAGATGAATCTCCAACTCAGTGGGCGTTCCCATCCCATTCGTGTGGTTTACACATTGCCCACCATCAAGCTCGCCGCCGCAAATCCTGCTCTCAAACCCAAGACTCCAAAAACATCCCCTACTTTGCCCTCGGCAGTAGGCAATGACCGCGGCGGTGGTGGCGCAACCGCTCCTCCAACGCGAGGCGAAAAAGGACCGGGCGGGCGCGGCGCACGTGGTGACGGCAATACCCAGCCCGGCCCTCCTCGTGGCAATCAAACAGCACCCCGCTCTGGCGGACCTCCGGGCAGCGGCTCACGCGGTGGCGCAGCCCCCGCAGGAGTCGGCGCTTCATCAGGCGGCAAGTGATCCGAATCAACGAGGACTCCGCAGCATGAACACGATCAACCTTAAAAATAGAAGGAGCGCGAGTATGGTAAAGCCTACTCGCCTAACTTTCCTGCGATACAGCAGAGCGCGTCCACGTGATTTGGTTTGCAACGCCGAAGAAAAATTCGGCGAGTGGTCTGACAACACACTCGCGCTGCTTCTTGCCCCACGAGCCTCAAAAATCCTCGCCTGCAATCTCGATCGCGGCTCCGCGCTCATGCTGGTGATCTGGGCGGTGATGCTCATGGCCTTCACCGTCGCAGGTGTGGTGGAATTCATCTCACAGAGCATGGATGAGAACGTGCTCGCAGCCGGACGTTTCCGCGCGCTGAATCTGGCGGAATGCGGCATCGCTCTTGGTCTGCATCCACAGATCAAACCGGGCGATCCCGCACTAAGGCAGATCATCGGCAGCGACGGTGGATTCGAGGTCACGATCTCATCCGAAGGCGCTCGCATCCCGATCAACTCCATCACTGACGACGGGTATCGCGATGCGGTATATAATCTTTTTGCCACTTGGGGTCTGTCGGCGGATGAAGCCAACACCGCCGCCGATTCCCTCGCCGACTGGGTGGACACGGACAGTGATCCACGTTCGCAAGGCGCGGAATCGGATTACTACAAGTCACTAGGCTACCAGGATTTTCCGCGCAATCAGGGCTTCTCGTCACTGGATGAAATGCTTCTGGTAAAAGGCATGGACGCCGTGGAACGCGTCAAACAGGACTGGAGAAATTACTTCAGCGTTCATGGTGATGGTTTGATCGATCTCAACTACGCGCCCAAAGACGTGCTCATGGCCGTCTGCGGAGTGAAGGAAACAGATGCGGACAATCTCATCCGCGAGCGCAACGGACCCGACGGTTTCCCCGGCACGGAGGACGATAAAATTCTCGGTGCCGCCGATGCGCAGAGGTTGCTCGGTCTGGACGGTGCAAGTTTTGCCGCGATCCAAAGTCGCGTCACCACCGATCATCTCACGCGCCGCGTGGAAAGCGTCGGCCATATTGGAACGCACCGCTATAAAGTTATCGTCATCGCCCGCCGGCATGACGACGGCTCATTGAACTACCTCGCGAGGATGGAGGAATGAGGGGCAATTAAGAGTTAAGGGTTATGAGTAAGGTAGAAACATAACCTTCAACTCATATCCCATAACTCATTTCTCCTCCGTCCCGTGCGTGAGCGCGACACGGAATCCTATCGTGTCCCGGCGAGTGGTAACAGGCACGCCTTGACGGGCTGATGAGAGAAGATCGTCAGGATTGGCGCTGCGCCAGTTCCCCCCACGCAAGGTGCCGAGCAAGGGATGACCGGCGTTGGGTGTGACTTCGTAGTCGGTGTCCACCCATTCACTGACATTGCCTGCGAGTCCGGCGAATCCTTTGGGGCCGACAGGCAGGGCCGTGACCGAGGCGATTCCGGGAAAGAGGTCCTGATACTTATGAATGACGTTCGTCAACCGGCCCGCGTGGAGCGCAGATTCATCGGCGAAGTTATCCACATTCTTAGGCGGCGGCCATTCGTAGCCCCACGGATACACGCCCCGGATTCGGGCATTGCGTTCGGCTGGATCTTTCCCGCGTTCCAGAGGCAAACCAACGGCGTGGCTCCATTCTTCATCCGTTGGCAGACGATAGCGATCCCCCTTGCCGATGAGATTCTGCTCGCGCTCGCGCCTAGTCAGCCAAACACAGAAGGCGCGGGCCTCCTCACGATCCACATTGACCATGGGAATCTGGTTGCTCTTGACCCGCTCATTGGTAGTCGATGATTTGCTGAGTCCTGATGACTTCATGTATTCCAAGTAGTCGCGACGCCGGGTCTCGGTCGCTGCGAGAAGGATGTCGCCATTCGGGATAAATTTCATGCCTAGTGAGTTTCTCCATTCACGTCCGAAATTCACGCCGCGTCGCTTCTCCATGTCCGCATAGATTTCCAGCAACTCGTTCTCCTTCACGTCGCCATCGACGATCAGATCGGTGAACCCCTCCCCGCGCAATTCTACTTCCAACTCGCCCGTTTTTACGCGTGGAATTTCTACCGGCGTAACTCCCAGCATTTCTTCATGCAGGAAAACTTTCACGCCGGGCGGATTCGTCCGCACGATGGCGCTACCGTAGCCCTGTCGTTCCAAGCGCAGGGTGAATGACTCCCACTGACGCGCATTGTCTTTCGGCTCTGCAGCCTGTAACGCAACACCATTGTCCGGCAGCGCAAAAACCTCCAGCCCATAGTGATGCTCGTTGGTGAGGAATCCCTTCGCGCGATCTTCCTCCGCCAGCCAGAAGCGGAATGCCTCCGCATCCGCAGGCGGCACCACGGCGATGTAAGCACTGTCTTTCTCGCCCTGAACCTGAAAGCGATCCACTCTTCCCTCGAATGGCCTGCCGGTGTTCTTGATGAATCGGTCAAAGTATTTCATCTCCACAGGTCGCGCAGATTCGTGGCCGTTGCGCCTTGGCAAAAACTCCATGCCCAGGCTGTTCGCCCATCGCTCGCCGGGTTGCGGAAGCTTGGACGGTTCCAGCTTCAGATCAAATATTGCAGGCGCTTTTTTGTTCGCCGTGTGTTCGAACTCCTGCAAACGATAGCCCGCAAGCCGAAGTTGATAGATGGCTGGAACATCTTCATTCGGACTGAAAGCAAACGGCGTCAGTCCCAGCTTCTGGCCGTTAGAATAAATCTCCGCGCCGGACGGCGCCGACCGGATGGTGATCAGCGGCTTGGACCGATGCAGCGCCTCCTGGATTTTACCACCCTGCATCGACCACAGCAGTGCGCCTGCGCCCAGCAAGGCCAAACAACCGGCGGCGATAAGCGCCTTGCGCTTCCATTTGCGACTCTCTGCGACCCGCTCCCCGTGCAAGGCCAGCGCCATGTCCTGCGCCGTGTGAAAACGATCCACTGCTTGGTGGGCGCAGGCGCGACAGATCACGCGATTGAGCCGCTTCCAAAGTTCGATGTCACCGCCCTCTTCTTTCGCGCTGGGCAGATCAGGAAAATCCAAGCGATCCTTTCCCGTGCAAGCTTCATACAAAACCATGCCCAGCGAGAACATGTCCGACTGCGGCGTGCCCGGCCCTTCCGGCGCGACGAAACCCTCCGTGCCGACAAAACTCCGCTGCCCCAGCAACGCCACCAGCCCGATGTCCGCCAGCCGGCAAACCCCACCGCTGAAGATCAGATTCGACGGTTTCACATCGCGATGAATCAGTCCCTTACTGTGCAGGAAATGCAACGCCTCCGCTACCGTCACCCCGTGCTGAATACAATCCGCCGCCTTCAGCCGCCCCTGCTTCTTCATCACGGCCATCATCGTCTGCGGACGATACTTCACCGGGTCAATGTCCTGCCCGCTCTCCACATCATCCGCCAGTTCCATCACATAATAATAAAACCCTTCCTCATCACTGCGCCCCACTTGAAGGATCGGCACCAATCCCGGATGATGCCGTGAGATCGGTTCATATTTTTTGATCGCCTCGAACTCCCGCTCGAACGCGCCCTCGTAATCATAATCATCCCGCCACACCACCTTCACTGCCCGCAGCGCCCCCGTCACACTCCGGGCAATCCAGACCTCCCCATACGCCCCGCGCCCGATCATCCGCAGCGTCTCATGATCGCGGATGGCCGGAGCTTTGCGTTTGGATGATGTCGGTGTTTCCACGGGAGGGAGCCAGAAGATAAGCGATCAAACTCCGACAACCAACCACAGGATGCACGGAAAAATAATGGTGGGGCGAGGTTTGTTTATTGCGCACGATGTTCATGCTTTAGCGTGCACGCGCCCATCCCTGCAAGGCGCGCGCGAATCCTGCGCCACCCGCCTCACTCCGGGTCTTCGATCTCCAGATAGGTCCGGCCTTTGACATCGCCTTTGGCATCGAAGCTCTCCACGCGCATCTGTTTCAAGATGTAAGCGCCCTTGTATTTCTGGCCTTTGCGCACCTTGAACTGCTTCACTTTTTTTCCCTTCGCGTCATAGGCTTCCATTTGCATCATGGCACCGCTGCTCTTGGCGATCCAGGCGTCCACGGTGCCGTAGGGTCCGCGCCCATCGGGATTGGTCACGCGCACGATCCAGCATTTCTGGAGGCTCATGGAGTCCTCGCCGATGATCTTCGCGTTGGGCCAATAGAGAAAACGCATGGAGAGGTCTTCATAATTGATGTCGGTGCCGCGCACGGTTTCGGCATAAAGCGAGAGCGGCATTTCCATTTTTCCACCCGCCATCACACGCGAGAGTTTGGTGCCATTGTCGTTGAGGTCGAGATTGATGATTTCATTCGGGTCGCGAAACAGGAAGCGGATGACATTGTCGCTCATGGTCAGTTCCATGAAGTATTCCTTGCCGGTGTCGTCGTTGCGGAGCTTGCCTTTGAGTTTGTTCAAATCCTGAAGCGCCTGGCTCATGCGCACCAGGCGGAGCACTTCGTCGCCGGTAGGCTGGGAATCGGCGGCGCGGAGGAGTTCACCGGGCAGGATAAGCAGGGCAAGGAGGGCGGAGAGGCGGAAGAATGAATTTTTCATGAGGATGCCTTTTGACAGCGAGCGTCCGGCATTTACTCAAAGCGGCGCACAACTCCCGCGCAGTGTGCCTCGGAACCTATGAACCGCCAACGATTTCTCCCGCTCGCCTTGGGCCTGATTACGCTCGCACGTTTCCTGCTGCTGGCGATGCGCGAGCTTTCCCCCGTGGAGGCGCACGCCGCAATGTGTGCTTCCGTGCCAAGCCTGTGGCATCCGCTGACAGGGCCAGTGCTGCCGCTGTGGATGAAGGTGAGCACGACGTTCTTCGGCATGAATGAGTTCGGCGTGCGCTTCTTCGCGCCGCTGCTGATGCTGGGCGCGGGCTGGCTGGTGTGGAAGATTTCCCTCAGTCTCTTCGATGCCACGACCGCTGCGTGGGCCGCTTTGCTTTTTCAAATCACGCCCGCCGTAAATCTGGCAGCGATCCATTTCACCAATACCACGCTAGCCATCGCCGGTTCCACCGCCATGCTGGCGGTGCTGCGATTGGCGCTGCATCGCTCGCATCGTTTTCATCTGCACTGGTGGGTGGTCAGTGGTGTTAGCGCGCTGATGTTTTTCACCGACTGGCGGCTGGGTCTCGCGATGGGCGTATCTTCGGCAGCGAGCCTCACGTTAACGCGACGCGGTCGCAGCGCGCTGATGAAATGGCCGGTGCTGCCCATCCTCGGCGTGTGCTTTTTTCTGGGGATCACGATCTTCCTAGCCTGGAACACAGAGCACAACTGGGGCGCTTTCGCATTCTTCCCGGACAAATCCGCTCATGGAGTGGTGGCCGTGCTTCACAGTGTATTCTTCGGTTACGGTCTGCTGCTCTTTCCCGTTTTCATCTGGGCGATTGTCGAGACTACGGTGCAACGTCAGTTGTCTTATGCGTCCGCCTATTTATATGCCTTCGCCTGGCCGCTGCTCACGCTCGATCTTATCTCGCGACATACGCTCGACTGGCCGCAGATTGGTTTCGCCGCCTGGGTGCCGCCTTTGGTGATGCTCACCGCGCATCTCATGATGCAGACGGAACGGCTCGCGCCGCGCATCAAGGTCTGGGCGCGCTCGGCTCTGGTCATGGCCACCGCCGCACAATCCTGCTTCATCGTGCAGACGGAGAATCTTCGCGCACTCGGTATTCATTGGCATCTGGACAGTGAAAGCAGATTCTTTCTCCCGCCTGATCCGATGCGGCACATGACAGGCTGGCGAGACTCGGCCCATGAAATTATTTCCGCGCTGGATCGCGAAGGTTTGCGGGACAAGCCGTTCTTCCTCGTCGCCAAGAACTGGCAACTGGCCGCTCCTCTCGCGTTCTATCTGCGTGATATCAAGACAGTGCCGCGTGTGCAGGTTCTGCCGGATGAAAAGGCTCGCACCCCCTTTGCGGACTGGCCGCGCTTCGACTACGGAAAAGAAATCTTCACCTCCGGCAAGGCGACCGCAGTCTTCATCACCGATGAAAGCAAGATCAACATCCCGCCGAAATCACTACGCAACCGATGGCCTGCGCATCACGCCATTGCCATTTTTCGCGTGGAGCGAAATGGAATGCCGGTGCGAACGCTCAAAGTATTCGCTTGCTCCCCCGTGGCTGCTGCCGACAAATAAAATGATGCCCGCCGCCCCTCAAGTCTCCGTCGTCGTTCCCCTTTTCAATGAAGAGGAGAACGTTGCGGAATTGCAGCAACAAATCGAGAGCGCGATGACTGGCTTCACGTTTGAAATCCTGTTCGTGGATGACGGCAGCAGCGACTCCACTTCACAACGTGTCGCCATCAAGCCCGGTGCGCGCTTGATCCGATTCAAGAAAAACGCGGGACAAAGTGCGGCCATGTATGCCGGCATCAAGGCCGCGCGTGGCGAAGTCATCGTGCTCATCGACGGCGATCTGCAAAACGATCCCGCCGATATTCCGGCGCTGGTTCGTAAACTTGACGAAGGCTTTGACATGGTGTGCGGCTATCGGAAGAATCGCAAAGACACCGCGTTCAAGCGCATCCAAAGCCGCAT
>JAYVQB010000179.1:0-8394 GCA_043757085.1 Verrucomicrobiota bacterium | reverse complement strand
GCGCAGGAAGCGCGGGCTTGATTTCCTCAGCTTCTGACGGTGCCGGAGTCTGCGCAGTGAGAACCGCGCAACACATCAGCACATAAAACAGACATAGGACAATGCGCAGCATGACGACGACCTGCTCTCAGCATCTTATGGCTTTGGAAGTGATGGCTGTTCCATAGGCGCAGTGGGACTCGGCCCTCCCTCCAGTGGAATCTGGGGCGTAACGGTTCCTTTGCGCAAATCGAGTGACTGGGCCTCGGGGATTTTCTTGCCGGATTTCTTGGCCGCCGCAGCATCGCGCTCGGCCTGCTGGGACTCTTTCAGATGACGTTTCTTCTCACCCTTGGTCGTCGGCAGCATGTCCATGTCCTTGGACATGCTCGGAGCCGCCCCCCTTTTGATGCGCGGATATTTCTTGTCCATCTCCTTGATGATCTCGTCGGACACACCCTGCCAGATGGTGATGATGCCGTCCGTGACCGGCTGGTCGAGAACGACAAAGTCCACAGGGGCGGCATTGACCATCGTCAACATATACTCATCCCGGCGCGTGCGAGTGATCAGCTCCAGTGAAGCGCGCCCACGAAAGTCGAGTTGCAGCGTCAGACCATTCCCCTTCCCGCCTTCTGCTGGAAATGGATAAAAGGCCACGATGTTCTGCTGCGAAACTTCCGGCACGATCTTGAAGAAAACGCGCTTCCCATTGAGATCGAAAGGAAACATCGTCTTGGGCGGATCCATCTCCGAGGCCAGAGAGTGAAATGTAATCGTAAATTCAGTCTTGCGGCTGAACCCGAGCAGCAACGGCGTGAGCGCTGCAAGAAGCAGCGGGGCGAATCTTTTCATGCACTGATTGAAACGTCATTGCGCATGGAATGCAAGGCGGGAGTGTAGGGGCGTATGAAGCAGGAGACGCATCGCCTACATTTCACTCCAGCACCAGCCAACTCTCCGCCACCAGTTTTTCCAGTTTCACGCAGTTATCAGATTTTGCCTTTCTGGGAAAGGCCAGCAGCACGGTCAAAGCAGAGCTTCAAATTCCACGCCCAGCGAGCCTAAAATACCTGCCCGCACTGAGCTTCCAAGTTCAGCATCAGCACATGCACACTCTACACACTTCGAACATACAAGGACGTTTGGGTCAAACGCCGAAAAATGGCAGCATCGGAAATCAGGCCGTCTGACACAGGAGGCCTACAATATTTTCACCTCAAAAATCCTCTCGCACGATCCATGCATGAATGCGATACATCACGTCCCGATTTTTCCCATGTCCGATCCCACACCCAACAATAAAAATCCCGACTCCGAAAAAGATTTCACCGCAGGCGGCATCTTTGCGCTCGCGGAAAAACCGACAGGCACCACCGGCAGCAAAGAGCTGGACAAAAGCCTGCACGATCTGGCCTGCGACTGGGCACCCGATGCGCGCTCCTGCGATCTGGTGGCCGGCTTGCTGATGACGGGGCTGAAGATCGGCAAGGACAATACCGGCATGGGCGATCTGAAAATGATCCATCGCGCGCTGCGGGAGATGCGTTATGCGAACAAAGTCTTCCATCCGTTCCGCCATCTGCGCAAGGTCACCGTGTTCGGCTCCGCGCGCACGCAGCCGGGCAATGCGGAGTTTGAAGCCGCCTCTCGCTTCTCCCAGAAAATGGTGCAGCAGGGATTCATGGTCATCACTGGCGCGGGCGAAGGCATCATGGGCGCGGCCCAACAAGGTGCGGGTCGGGAAAACAGCTTCGGCCTGAACATCAAGCTGCCCTTTGAACAGCAGGCCAACGACATCATCATGGGCGATGAAAAACTCATCACGTTCAATTACTTTTTCACCCGCAAACTCTCGTTCGTGAAAGAAGCGGATGCGTTCGCCATGTTCCCCGGCGGCTTCGGCACGCTGGATGAACTATTCGAAGCCACTACCCTAATCCAAACAGGCAAGGCCAACATTCTGCCACTGGTGCTGGTGGATGCGCCCGGTGGAAATTACTGGACCACGTTCGTCTCCTTCATTCGCGAGCACTTGCTGGCGCGCGGCTTAATCGCGGCGGCTGATCTGCGCCTGTTCCATCTAACCGATGATGTGGACGATGCGGTGCGGCACATCACAAATTTCTATAAGGTCTTTCACTCTTATCGATTCGTCAGAGAGAAAATGGTCTTCCGGCTCAAGCACAAACTCACCGCCGCTGCCGTGCAGAAGCTCAACGTGGACTTTGCCGATCTCATCAAAGAAGGAAAAATCGAGCAGAATGCCGCGCTCCCGGATGAAGCGAACGAGGAAGGCATCTTGCATCTTCCCCGTCTCATCGGGACACTGCGCCGTCGCGAATTCGGACGGCTGCGCCAGTTGATTGACTGCATCAATGCTTCCGAATTAATTCCCGCAAAACCCTGATTCATGAACGACTACCGCCCCGAAAGCCCCTCTTACGAACGTGCCCGCCCCCGCGTGCCTGATGGCAGTGATTCATGGCCGAAGCCTTGGGTGCAGCTCAAATATTTCAGCTTCCATCCGAATTTTTATCCCAATATGATCGCTGCCGCCAATGCTGATACGGGCGATATCGTGACGGTGATGGACAAAGAAGGGCAACCCTTCGGCCACGGATTTTTCAATCCCCGCGCCCGGGTTCCCCTGCGCATTTTCAAGCACGGCGCAGAGCCACTTGAAGAAGGCTATCTGGAGGCGCGAATCGTCAACGCCATCGCAATGCGCACGGACATGCTGCGACTGCCGGAGACGACGGATGCCTTCCGCGCCGTGCATAGTGATGCCGATGGCATCCCCGGCTTGATGGTGGATAAATTTGCCGATGTGCTGTCCGTCGAGGTCAGCAATGCCGCCATCTGGCAGCGTATCGAATCATGGTTGCCGCTGCTGCACGAAAAACTCGGCACCACTCAGGCGGTGGTTCATTTCGATGACAACGCCTCCCGCGCAGAGAGCCTGATGCCGCAGCGCATCATGGAAGAGCAAGCACGCTTCAACTCCGGCGTCTCCACTGTGCGCATCAAAGAAAACGGGGTGCGCTTCCATGTAAATTTCGATAGCGGACACAAAACCGGTTTCTTCTGCGATCAGCGCGACAATCGCGCGCAGTTCGCCCGATGGACTCGCGGCGCACGCGTCGCAGATGTGTGCTGTTACACAGGCGGCTTTTCCATTGCCGCCAAGGTGCTGGGCGGCGCAGAAGAAGTGACCGGCGTGGACCTAGATGAGAAAGCCATCGAAGTCGCGAAGAAGAATGCCAATCTCAACAACTGCCGCGTGAGTTTTGTCCATGCCGACGCCTTCACCTGGATGCGGCAGATGCAGCGCAACAACGAAACCTGGGGCGCAGTGGTGCTTGATCCACCGAAACTCATTCACTCGCGCGAAGCCTATGAAGAAGGCCAGGCCAAGTATCACGATCTCAACAAGCTCGCGATGTCACTCGTCGAGCGCGGCGGCTTGTTCGTCACCTGCTCCTGCTCCGGCCTGATGGAAGTGGGAGCCTTTGAGGAAATTGTCATCGGCCTCGCCCATCGCAATGGGCGCAAGCTGCAAATCCTTGACCGCACCGGTGCCGGCCCGGATCATCCCGTGATGTCCAACTGCGCGGAAAGCCGCTATTTAAAAACGCTCTGGGCACGCGTGTGGTGAGGTGCGCAGGGCATCGCTGTAACATGAAGTAAAAGTGATGATAGCGTAGTTTCCAATCGGCGTGACGCAGTTGTCAATACTACTGTGAGAAGATTTGCTTGCGCTATACAAGCGCGTAAGGATTAATCGTGGCCACCCTCGAACAGCTCACGCCCGGCACTTCCGTCAAAGGCATTTTACCCGATTGCCTCGTAACGGTCGTCAGCGTGCGCTGGTTCGGTTCCGAGGCGCTGGAACTGACCTACAAAGACCCGGCGGGCCAGCTCGGGAATCAGCTCCTCTATCGCGACAACGAACCCTCGCTCGAAGTCGCCGAATTGGGTCGTCCGTGGAGCTTCGATGGAGACGGGCATCTGTTCCGGCTCGTGGCTGAGGCGCAGCGCATTCGGCTGGCCTACCTTTTTGACCCCGTGCTTGCGGTGCATACTTCCATCGTCGAGCCGCTGCCGCACCAGATAACCGCAGTCTATGGAGAGATGCTGTTGCGCCAGCCTTTGCGATTTTTGCTCGCGGATGATCCGGGTGCGGGGAAGACGATCATGGCCGGACTGCTGATCAAAGAGTTGATCATTCGCGGCGATTTGCAGCGGTGCCTCATTGTCTGCCCCGGGAGTCTCGCCGAACAGTGGCAGGACGAACTCTACCGGCGCTTTCATCTGCCGTTTGAAATCCTGACGAACGACAAACTCGAAGCTGCGCGCACTGGAAATTGGTTCATGGAAAATCACCTCGTCATCGCGCGACTCGACAAGCTCAGCCGCAACGAAGACGTGCAGGCGAAGCTCTCCGCGCCAGATTGCCGGTGGGACTTGGTGGTCTGCGACGAGGCGCACAAAATGTCGGCGACGACTTTCGGAGGTGAGATCAAATACACGAAGCGGCACAAGCTCGGGCAACTCCTTTCCACGCTTACGCGGCATTTCCTGCTGATGACCGCAACGCCGCACAACGGCAAGGAAGAAGACTTCCAGCTTTTCATGTCCCTGCTCGATGGCGACCGTTTCGAGGGCCGCTTCCGCGACGGCGTGCATACCGCCGATGTCTCCGACCTCATGCGTCGCATGGTGAAGGAAGACCTGCTGAAGTTCGACGCCACGCCGCTCTTCCCCGAGCGTCACGCGCACACTGCGCCCTATGAGCTTTCCGATGCGGAGGCGCAGCTCTACCGCGAAGTCACGGACTACGTGACCACAGAGTTCAACCGTGCTGAGGCGCTGGAAAACAACGGGCGCATGGGCACCGTAGGCTTTGCACTTACGATTCTTCAGCGCCGTCTGGCGTCGTCTCCCGAGGCCATTTATCGTTCGCTTTGCCGTCGTCGCGAACGGCTCGAAAGCAGGCTGCGCGAAATCGAAATTCTAAAGCGAGGTGGCGAAGTCATCGCGCAATTCAACGCGGGCGTGCCCGTGCTCGACGACGAAGCCGTGGACGAATTAGAAGACTCACCTGATGAAGACGCGCAGGAAGAAACCGAAGCGGTCGCCGATCAGGCCACTGCCGCGCGCACCATCGCCGAATTGCAGGCGGAAATCGAAACATTGCGTCGTCTCGAAACTCTTGCGCAAAAAGTTCGCCGCAGCGGGCAAGATCGCAAATGGGAAGAGCTTTCGCGCGTCCTCGAACACATCTTCACCCCCGCCGCGTTTTCCTCGCGCGTGACCGAAGATCCGCCGGACATCAAGCCTTCGCCGAAGCAGAAGCTCGTCATTTTCACCGAACACCGAGACACGTTGAACTATCTGCGCGACCGCATCTCCACGTTGATGGGAAATCCCGATACCGTGGTCGTCATCCACGGTGGCATCGGGCGCGAAGAGCGGCTGAAAATTCAAGAGTCATTTCGCCACGACCCGGACGTGCAAATCCTCCTAGCCACCGACGCGGCGGGCGAAGGCATCAATCTCCAGCGGGCACATCTCATGGTGAACTACGATCTCCCGTGGAATCCCAATCGCCTGGAGCAGAGGTTCGGCCGCATCCACCGCATCGGCCAAACGGAAGTCTGTCACGTTTGGAACCTCATCGCCGCCAAGACGCGCGAGGGCGAAGTCTTTCACACGTTGCTGGAGAAGCTGAACCAAGCGCGCACCACGCTCGGCGGAAAAGTTTTCGACGTGCTCGGTAAAGTAAACTTCGAGGGCAAGCCGCTGCGCGAATTGCTCATCCAGGCCATCCGATACGGCGAACGCCCCGACGTGCGGGCACGGCTCACGCAAGTCGTCGAAAACGCCCTCGATCAAAGCCATCTGCAAAACCTGCTCGAAGAGCGCGCGCTCGCCCACGACGCGATGGACGCAAGCCGCGTGCGCCTCATCCGCGAGGACATGGAGCGCGCCGACGCACGTCGTCTTCAGCCGCACTACATTCAGTCGTTCTTCCTCGAAGCCTTCCGGCGCGAGGGCGGCACTGTGCGCGAGCGCGAGCCGAAACGCTACGAGGTGACGCACGTTCCCGCGACCGTGCGAAATCGCGACCGGCTCATCGGCCTCGGTGAACCCGTGCTCCCCCGCTACGAGCGCATCACCTTCGAGAAAGCGCTCATCAATGTGCCCGGCCAGCCGCTCGCCGCATTCGTCTGCCCCGGCCACCCGCTGCTCGATGCCTCGCTCGACCTTATCATCGAGCGTCACCGCGACCTGCTCAAACGCGGCGCGATCCTCGTGGACGAGCGCGACCTCGGCGAAACACCGCGCGTGCTCTTCCAGCTCGAACACTCCATCCAGGATGCTGTGCTCACGCGCGCCGGCCAACGGCGCGTCGTGTCGAAGCAATTGCTCTACGTCGAAATGAGCGAGTCCGGCGAGGCGCGCGCGCTGCACTATGCGCCATATCTCGATTACCGCCCGCTTGCGCCCGATGATCCCGGCGTTGATGCACTCCTCGCCCGGCCCGAGTGTGCGTGGCTAAACGTCGGCCTCGAAGCCCGTGCGCTCGATCACGCCGTCACGCACATTGTCCCCGAGCACTTCGCGGAAGTGAAGACGCGCAAACAGCAGTGGGTCGCAAAAACTGAGGCGGCGGTGAAAGATCGGCTCACCAAGGAGATCGCGTATTGGGATCACCGCAGCAACACGCTCCGCGATCAAGAAGAGGCCGGCAAGCCAAACGCGCGGCTCAATTCCAACGAAGCCCGCAAACGCGCCGACTCGCTGCAAGGCCGCTTGCAAAAGCGCATGGAGGAACTCGCGCAGGAAGCGAAGCTCTCTCCGCTTCCACCCATCGTCATCGGCGGCGTGCTCGTCGTCCCGCTCGGACTGCTCCACAGGCTGCAAGGCGTATCATCGTCCGCACCCGCGTTTGCACCCAGCGCGCCCATCGACACCTCAATCAGCGCCGCTCGTGCTCGCGCCGTCATCATGGAAGTCGAGCGTCAGCTTGGGTTCGTTCCGACCGACCGCGAGTTGGAAAAACTCGGCTACGACATCGAATCGCGCATCCCCGGAACCGGTCGCCTCCGCTTCATCGAGGTCAAAGGTCGCGTCACTGGCGCGGCCACCATCACCGTCACGCGGAATGAAATTCTTTATTCTCTGAACAAGCCGGAAGACTTCATTCTCGCCATCGTCGAGTTCCTGCCCGACGATCACCATCGCGTTCATTATGTAAGAAATCCCTTCCAGCGGGAACCGGATTTCGGGGTGACAAGTGTGAACTATGACTTCGCTGAACTCCTGCGCAAAGGTGCCGCACCATGTTAATTTTAATAAAAATGCTTGACGATTTGGTATCAATTGATACCTTCTTCTTGCCATGCCTCTATTGAACCATGTCCCTGCTGCCCCCCTCCTTAATTCCCGATCCTTGGAGGCTGGATGTCATGCGCATTCTCAAAAGCGGTGACTCTCGGTTTATCGAGTGGACCGGCCGGGCGCGTTCTGACTGGGGCGTGTTCGGCATCAGCCACAAGGCTTATGAACTTCTCATTCAAACCCTTTCCATTCCTGGCCTCATCGGGCGGCAGGTGTTGTTCATGGATGGTAACACTGAGGTCTGGGAATTTCTATGCCCTCACCCTCTTGGCATCAATAAGCCGCTCTACGCCAAGATCGGCATCAAAGAAGGGCGACTTAACATCAAGATTTTCTCCACTCACATCGACCTGACCGGCGAACTCGAAGCCGCCATCCAACGCCTTCACAAACCTCGCAAACGATGAAATCCACGACCAAACTCCTCACCAAACCCTTCGACATCTATGTGCCCGCCACGGAGAATCGTGAGGCTCGCAAAGTTGCCACGATTGAAGTCCAGGTTCATACGGATGAGAATGGAGACGAGGTTCTGACGCCCGACTCTCTTGATCTCATCGACAAGACCCAAGCCCGTTACATGGGATTATTAATGGGTGAGGACATTCGCGCTCTGCGGGAACGCTTGAACCTCTCCCAAGACGAACTTTCTGATCGGCTGGGTTGCGGCAAAAAATCCCTCTCACGCTGGGAGAACGGGCATGGCTATCCCTCGCAGTTGGTGAACACTCTGCTCCGAGCATTGGATGAGAATTTGCTCACACCCGCCCAACTGCGCGGGCTTCAGGAGCCGAGGGCCGATTGGGCTTACAAGCTTTATGCCGAAACCAATCTTTCGACCTTCTCCCAAGTTCGATTTGTCCATTCCCACATGGACCTTCACGACTCTTCGCCATACTCCCCAAAACTTGAAGGTCACGCAAGTGCCATGTCAGAACGATGGCACGGCTTTCTTCAAACTACTGGCGAATCTTCTCCTTCTTTCAAATCCAAACCTGTTGCTATTGA
>JAYVQB010000178.1:0-2179 GCA_043757085.1 Verrucomicrobiota bacterium | reverse complement strand
AGGCGATTACGCTTTCTTATCAGACATGGCAGCGGCAGATGTCCAAGGCGGTGTTCTGGTTTCTACTCGGGATCGTGGCGTTCTTTTTGTTCGGCTGGAACAGACCTTGTGTTTCGACATTCATTGTGGCCTTGCTGCTTACTTGCTTGCCATTACTCGGCGCGATGTCGTGGCTCCATGTTTGCAATGCCGTGCTCGCCGGATGGCTGGCGATGTTCTTCATCAGACTTCTCTGGCGCATGGCGCGTTGGGTTGAAAAGAGAGTGGGAGATTGGAGTTGGAAGATCGGAGATAGGAAAGCTGCTGTTTGGAGTTCGTCGTCATCTGCGGGTCTATGGCTGCTGTTTTCAGTTTTCAGTTTTCAGTTTTCAGCATTTTCGGCGGAGGAAAAACCCGATCCGGCAGCGCACACGGTCATCGTGCCGTATGATGGCAAGAAGCCGCCGAACGCTCAGCAGGCCACGCGCTTCTATCTTGATTACGCGGAGTTCCAGCGACTCTGGGAACTTGCCAAGGAAAATCGCCGCGCGGAGAAACCGATGGATTTGGACAAAGGGGTGAAGCCAGAGGCCATCATCAATTCCGCACTTTATGAAGCAGAAATTTTTGATGAGCACCTGCATCTGAATGCCCGCCTGAATGTCATCACGCGCGGTGGCAAATGGGTCAAGCTGCCCCTGACCTTCAAAGCCGAGGGTCTGGCCATCGGAGAAGTGAAGCTGGATAACAAAATTGCCGCGCTCCAAGACGGCGCGATCCTGATCGAAGAAGGCGGGGCGCATGTCGTCGAGGTCGCGCTGGATGTGCGTCAAATCAAAGGCTGGCAGACCGCGAATCTTGCGCTACCACTCTCAGCCGCAGGCTTGCTTTCGCTCACGGTGCCTGCCACCGATGGTCGGCCAGATTTCGGCGATGCGGCGAATCTAGTGACGGAAGAAAGCAAAAACAGCCGGCGCATTTTCACTCTGCCGCTGGGCAACAGCAACAACCTCTCGTTCACTCGTCGTGGATTTCTCCGCCCGGCAGGCGACGCCTTGCCGGCGATTTCTGAAACCCGCAATACGCTGAGTATTTTGCCGCATCTGGAGAAAATCGAATCACAGATCACCTTTGGCTTCACCGGCACTGAGCGTGATCGCTTCACGTTGCTGCTCGATCCCTCGCTCAAGCCTGTGACATGGAACATCCCGAATCTGCGGGAGTGGACATGGAAAGAAGAAAATGGAAAACTGCACGCGGACATCATTTTGCAGCAGCCAGTCGCGGATAGCTTCACCATGATGCTGAGCGCAGAGCGGGTGATGCGTGAAGCGGAAGGCTCGCGCGCCGCGCCCACCATCACAGGAGTGGCCGTGAAGCAGTCGTCCGTTTTCAATTTCCAATCTTCCAATGAATTGCAATCCAAGGTGGATGTCACCGGGAGCACGGAGCGAATGGAATCCGCCTCAAAACTCGCGCCCGGAATGTTGGGCGGCGGCGCGTATCGTTTGCAACGCGATGGCAGTCTCGGCTACACGGTTTCGCTTGCGGAAGATCGCAGTTCGTCGCGCATGGAATCAGTCTTCCAGCTCAGCGCGCAGAAGGCGGAGATCATCGCCGCGATCACGCTGGACACCGGGCGCGGGCCATTGCGAGATGCGCTTATCGGCGTGCCAGCGGGCTTCGAGGTGCAGACGCTGGCCGGGCCGCGCGTGCTGTCTTGGCATCGCGATGGAGACAATTTATTTGTGCGATTCGATGTCCAACTGCAAAGCGAGGCCAAGCTGGTGCTGCATGTGGCGAAGACTCTTCCCAAGGCCAATGCCATGTGGAAGCTGGAGCCGTTGAAGCTTCCGCAGTTCAAGAAACACGACGGCACCGCGCTCATCGCAGTTCATGCGGCAGACGATGTGAAGCTGGAGTTCGATGCCGCCGATCGCAAGCTGAGCGAGGTCGATCCGGCGACGATTCATGCGGTCGTCAGCGTCGCTCCGCCGCTCACGGTGAAGCGCGCCCTTAAGATCGAGAAGATGGACTGGAGCGCGACGGTGGCACTGGCGCGGCAGATGCCGAAGTTCGCCGTGGATGCGGTGTTGCTCGCGCAAGCGACGGATGACGGCTTGAAATTCTCCCAGCAGATTGCGGTGCTCATCGAGCAGGGCGCATTGAATCGGGTCACTTTGCGAATGCCCAAAAATTT
>JAYVQB010000177.1:0-2180 GCA_043757085.1 Verrucomicrobiota bacterium | reverse complement strand
TGATCTCGCTCTTGGCCTTCACATCGGCGGGGATGGTGACCGCTGGGTTCTGGAGAAAAGTTTTGTCCACTTGCTTGAGGCCCGCGCTGTTGGGGCAGAGATAGCCAATGAAGGCCATGTTCTCGGCAGAGACAGAGCCATCGAGCAGGAAGTTGATCATCTCATGGGCCAGCGCGGGATTGGGCGCGGACTTGGGAATGACCATTTCATCGCACGACGCGCTAACGCCTTCCTGCGGAATGACGATGGCGACCTTTTTGTTGGTTTGCATAACCTGCCAGAGATCGCCGCTGTAACCATGAACGACAGTGAACTCCGCGCTGTCCACACCAGCCTTGTAACCTTCGTTGTCGAATTTTGCGATGTTCTTCTTCCAACCAATGAGCACGTCGCGGGCCTCGGCCAGTTGTTTGTCATCGCGCGTGTTCAGGCTGTAACCGATTGATTTCAAGGCCGCGCCGATGGTCTCGCGCATGTCATTGAGCAGGGTGACGCGCTTCTTCAAATCGGTGCGGGCGAAAGTCTTCCACGTAGCCGCGATGTCTTTAACCTTGTCCGTGCGATAACCGATGACGGTGTAACCGAACGTGTAAGGTGCACTGTGTTTCATCGCAAGGTCGGCGATCTTATCGAGCACATCAGGCTCGACGTTTTTCAAGTTGCCAAGTTTCGAGTGATCAAGCGGCAGAAGCATATCCTGCCCGACCATGAGCGGGATGATATAGCTGGAAGGAAAGATAAGATCGTAACCTGTGGCCCCCGCTTTGAGCTTGGCATACATGGCTTCGTTGGAGTCGAAGGTGTCGATCACGACCTTGCAGTGATGCTCTTTTTCAAAGCGCTTCACGAGAGCGGGATTGATGTAATCGGCCCAAGTATAAATGTGGAGAGTGTCCGCAGCGAAGGCTTGGGCCGCGAGAAAAACGGAGGCGAGGATGAGGGCTTTCATGGGTGAACGGGACGTTTGGACAATCGGAAGCTGATCGCAACGGCGACAAAGGTCAAGGCCAGCAGAAGAGATGAAAGGGCGTTGATGACGGGCATGTTCCGGCTGGTCTTGATCATGCTGTAAATCCGCAGGGGCAGGGTGGTGGTGCCCGCGCCCTGGACAAAAAAAGTGATGATGTAATCGTCAATTGAAAGCGTGAACGCCAGCAACCCGCCCGCGATGATGCCCGGCATCAGCAGCGGTAGCAACACCAGCTGCGTCGTCTGCCAACGGCTTGCGCCAAGGTCTCGCGCGGCATCAAGCAGTGTGACATCGAAGTCCTGCAAGCGCGCCAGCACGATCATGGTGACATAGCTCAGGCAGAAGGTGACATGCGCGATCCAGATGGTGGCAAAGCCCGTTTGTATACCGATGGCGACAAAAAACAGCAGCAGGGAAATGCCCATGAGAATGTCCGGCATGACCAGCGGCACCGTGATGGCGGCGAAATGAAGTCGCTGCAACCGGCTGCGAAATTGGTGCAAAGCCAGTGCCGCGAGTGTGCCCAGAATCATCGCCGCGATGGACGCGAGCGTTGCGATCTTCAGTGAGGTGAAGAGCGCGTCCCAGATGTCGTCCGACTCCCAGAGCATGGCATACCATTTCGTCGTGAAGCCCTCCCAGGTTCCGCCGAATCGCGAAGCGTTGAAGGAGTTCACGACCAGCACCACAATTGGCGCATAGAAAAAAATGAGCACCGCCGCAAGAACAAATCTGGGTAGCATTGAAGGCTTCATGGTTGGGACGACTCGTGTAAAATTTCTGACCGCCTGAAGGCGGAACTACAAACGATCAAAAGCAAAATCACTCCGCCCAGCATGGCCGCTGCCAGGGCGCTTGCGAGCGGGAGATTGCGATCGCTCTGCACGCGCTGCGCGATCTTGTTCCCGATCATCTCACTGTCCGCGCTGCCGACAATGTCCGGCACGACATACATGCCGATGGCGGCGACGAAGACCATGAGTGCAGCCACACCAATGCCGCGACTGATGCCGGGAAGCAGAACAGAAACCAGGGCGCGAAACTTTGATGCGCCCAGATCGCGCGCGGCTTCGATAAGCGTGAAATCGAACTTCTCTGCCGCCGCATAGATGGGCAGGATGGCGAAGGGGAGTTGCGTGTAGATCATTACCAGAAGCACGGCGAAGCTGTTATAGAGAAGCGGTTCGCCCTCCTCGACGAGATGCAAAGC
>JAYVQB010000176.1:0-2183 GCA_043757085.1 Verrucomicrobiota bacterium | reverse complement strand
GCATCGAAACGCAGCGGAAGCTCGCTCACTGGCATTTTTGTGTGGCCGGGGAACAGCACGTTTTCCATGGTATGCGGCTGCTCGGGGTGCTTCGTATGCTCCTTGTCCTTCACCGTGCAAATGTCCGGCGGCGTGGTGAAATGATACGTCGCCAGTGTGAGCAATCCGTTGTCATGGAGCTGTGCGCCCGCATTCGGCAGAGTGGCCATGCTGCCATGTGCGAGGCTGATGGGTTTCCCATCTCCATCCAGAAAAGTGAACAGCTCAATCTCTTTGCGTGGCTCCTCGCGGCCCAGCTCAAACTGCGTGCGAGCCAGCTTCTCTGTGGGAAACCAGAGCGCCTTTTCTCGATGGCCTTTGTATTCCAGATAGGGCGCGGGCATCGGGTAGTCCTTCGGCAACTCGGCTGTCGCGGGAACCTTCGCGTCCATGAGCCAGCCGTCGCGGAGCGTCAGATTCCGCAACGGTGCGCCGGCCTTCTCCGGCAGGCGCGCGGTGGCGATGGCATCCAGCCAATCAGCGACGAAGCGGTAGTTGCGCGGCAGCATGTCAAAGTGCCCGCTCATCATGTCCCAGCACGAGCCGAAGAGTTCTGCGTGCGGCTCGTATGCTGTGCCTGGGTTGTCGTCGTGATCGTGCCGGTAACTGCTCAAATAGGTGCTGAAGGGATGCGGATACGCGCTCCAGCTCACCGTTTCCTGGCTAGACGAGGCCACGAACAGAATGGGCACATGGCGCAGGCAGAGTTCAGCATTGGGATGCTTGGCTTGCCCATCCGGCGCGTAGAATTTGTATTTGTCCGGCATCCCGGATTTGATCGGAATGCTGGCAAGACATTGCTCCGGTTGGCGCATGGCCGCATCGAAAGGAAAATCCATGTAGGCGGAGTGGGCCAGCGGCACGATGGGCGCGGTCAGCAATTCGGGATGCGCCGAGATGGCCGCGAGCCGCGTGAGATAGGCGTCATAGACAGCGGTCTTCTGTGGATCAGTCACGTCGTAGTTCAAATCCTTCAGCATCACCGGCCCGATCTCGCTGTTGTTCGGCGTCATAAGGATCTGAGCAATGCCATGCCGTCGGCACACCGCACGCACTTCGGCATTTTGCAGAATGGACACCGGCAGGCCATTGTGAATGCCGATCATGACCGCGCGAATCTGCGGCGTCGCCGGAGGAATCCAGAGATAAGCGCCGGAGTTTCCCTGCGCTCCCGATAGCGTGGACGGCGCGAAATATTGGTAGATGCGGTCCAGCTCAGGATCAGCGGCGGCTTGAGCGGAAAGCCAAAACGTGCAGCCGAAGAGAATCAGGGTTAATCTCAAAGAGTTCATGGGTATTCTGATGGTTAAGGTTGATGCCACTCCGAGTGCGTGTGGCCAGAGGGATGCTCTGGAAGAATCTTGCGCAGTTCATTCACATATAAGCCGATCTTCGCAAACGGGATCGCTTCAAAGCCCGGCAGTTTCTTGAAAACAGGAGCATCGGATGACATGCGGAAATCCATCTTTGCTGCATCAGCGAAACCCATGTCTTCCATGGTGAGCGCGGCGTTGTCTTTCAGCGTGACGACCTTGAAATGCTCGGGCTTGCCGCGTAGCTCGGCTTTCTTGTCTGTGCCGATGACGACGTTGCGCTCCAGCACGCAGCGCAGCGGCAGCTCAGGATGATCTTGCAGCAGCGTCGTCAGCATCGGGAAGCGCGTGCTCCAGGGTGGGGCCACGGGATTGAGTTTCTGGTAGTCGCGCAGCATTCCTGAGTCCTTGTCATATTTCCGGCCCACGCCGCGTGCGTCGATGCCGAAGCCGCCGGGGCACTCGATGGCGACGTTGCCGCGCAGGATGTTGTCATGTCCGCCACCGATGGCCGCGCCGGTGCCCATGCGATACATGATGTTCCCTTCCAGCGTGTCGCCACTGTCGGCATCATCCAGGTATATGCCAAGTGCATGAGAGGTGTGGTGGATGAAGTTATGCCGCAGCACATTGCCATAGCTGGTCCACCCGTTGTTCGTGTAGAAGCCGCCGAGATCATCACCCTCGATGAGGAAGTCATGCACTTCATTAAACTCAAAGACGTTGTCATTTCCGCCGTAGAGCACGGCAGCGTGGGGCGAGTCATGGATGAGGTTATGCGTGATGAGGCAGCCACAGGCATAGCCCGCATCGTTCGCGCCAACCCCGATG
>JAYVQB010000175.1:0-2185 GCA_043757085.1 Verrucomicrobiota bacterium | reverse complement strand
GCGCTCGCCGGATTCAGCATGGGCGGCGCGGGTGCCTGGCATCTGGGCGCGCATTATGCAGACCAGTGGGCCGTGGTTCACACCGGTGCGGGTTTCGTCGATGTGAAGCGCTATCAAAAACTCACGCCCGACAAATATCCGGCGGTATATGAGCAGAGACTTTGGGGCGTTTATGATGTGCCGGATTACGCGCGTAATTTTCTCAATGTTCCGTTGATCAGTTACAGTGGCGAAATCGACGCCCAGCGCGACTCAGCGGAATACATGACGGAAGTTCTCGCCAAAGAAGGCATCACCCGCCCGCATCTTATCGGACCCGGGATGGGGCATAAATATCATCCCGAAGTAATCAAAGAAGTGCAGAAACTTGTGCAGGCTGAAGTCACGAAAGGCAGGGTCCCGGCAGCCGAGAAGGTTTCCTTGCAGACCCCCACTCTGCGTTATCCGCATATGAAATGGGTGCAGGCCGAAGGATTGGAAAAGCACTGGGAAGACTCACGGATTGATGCTGTTCTGGATAAAAGTTCCCACAACGTGAAGGCGGTCACGAAGAACATCTCTGCGTTCACGATCATCGCAGCACCCGATGCCACTTCATTAATCGTGGACGGCATTAATCTAGGTGCACCTGCAAAATCAAATACCGGCGCAGCATGGCATGGCACCAAGGTTAATGGCACATGGCAGACATCTGCCTCCAGCACAGCGGACATAGTGTTGGCAAAAAAACCCGGAATCCAAGGCCCGATCGATGATGCGTTTATGAGCAGTTTTTTGGTAGTTTTGCCTGATGGCAAGGCGGCATCTCCGCAAGTTCAAGCTTGGATTGAGTCCGAGTCCGCCGCCAGCCTCAAGCGCTGGCGCGGTCTCATGCGCGGAGATGCGCTCGTCAAGAAGGCATCAGAAGTCACGGCAGACGACATCAGCAACCGGAACCTTATTCTTTGGGGCGATGAAAAATCGAACAGTCTCATTACCAGAATTCTACCAAAACTTCCGGTGCAATGGGGCGGTGGAAAAGTCGGCGTCGGCAGCCAGAGCTTCGATGCCGCAACGCACGTCCCCGTTCTGTGTTATATCAACCCGTTAAGCCCACGGCGATATGTCGTGCTCAACTCTGGCCTCACTTTCCGTGAAGCACACGACAAAACCAACTCGCTACAGAATCCCAAACTCCCTGACTGGGCCATTCTTGATATCACCCAGCCGCCGAACGCGGAGTCCGCAGGCAAGGTCGTCGCCGCAGATTTCTTCGATGAACACTGGCAGGTGAAAAAGTAGCAGCCGACGTAAGGAGGCTCTAATATTCAACGTGAGTGACGCCTCAATTAGAGCCAAGTTTGAGCCTCCTCATGTCGGCTGCTACGATGTGGCATTCGTATCTTTTTCAGCCCGTGCTATCTTCGCTACCCTCCATGTCCTCCCACTCCCCATTCTCCAATATCGAATCCATCCTCGCCGACATCCGCGCGGGCAAGATGGTCATCATCACGGATGACGCCGACCGCGAGAACGAGGGCGATCTCATCTGCGCGGCGCAGTGTGCCACGCCGGAGATGGTGAACTTCATGGCCAAGCACGCACGCGGCCTCATTTGCGTGCCGATCACTGAGGATCGCGCGCAGCATCTGGGACTCAACGCGATGGTGCAGCGCGCGGGCGACACTTTTCAGACAAATTTCACGGTCAGTGTGGACGCCTCCAAGGGCGTCACCACCGGCATCAGTGCGCCGGATCGCGCGCGCACCATCGAGGTTCTCGTCAGCCTCATGAGCAAGCCGGGCGATCTCGTGCAACCTGGCCATATCTTTCCATTGATCGCGAAGAATGGCGGTGTGCTCCGTCGCGCAGGTCACACGGAGGCGGCAGTCGATCTCGCAACAATGGCCGGTCTGGAGCCAGTAGGCGTAATTTGTGAAATCATGAACGACGACGGCACGATGGCGCGGCTGCCGCAGCTCATTGAATTTGCCAAAGAACATCATCTAAAAATTGGCACTATTGAAAGTCTCATTCGTCACCGGCAGGAACGGGAGAAACTCATCGAGCGCGAGCAGGTCATCAAGATGCCCACTGACTTCGGTCAGTTCGATCTGCATCTCTACCGCAGCAAGCTCAATGGTGGCGAACATCACCTCGCGTTGGTGAAAGGCACGATAGACGACGGTCATCCTGTGCTGGTGCG
>JAYVQB010000174.1:0-2188 GCA_043757085.1 Verrucomicrobiota bacterium | reverse complement strand
TGCCGTCGTTGGTCAGCGTGCGATTCTTAAAGGCAACGAGCGCGAAGGGACGCTGTTCACTAATAAGAGTCGCGGTGTCGTCGAGTTTCAATTCCACTTCCACCTCGCCGCTGTGCGCGGTCGTGTTGTGGAGCACAGCCTTGACGAGAATCTCATCGCTCAGATGAGCGAAGCGCGGCACGACCGGTTCCAGCATGAGCGGTTTGTGCACGGTGAACGCGGATTCGCCCGTGCCGAAACGGTCGGTGCCTTTTACGGCGATGGCCATGACGCGATAGCGCGTGAGGCTGTCCGGCACCTTGAACGTGGCACTGACACGACCGTCTTTGTCCGTGACCAGCGAGGCACTCCACAACGCGGTGGCGACAAAGTTTTTCCGCAACGCGGCATCCGCCCCGGCTTCATCACCGCCACCGCCGACGATGACGCCCTTGTTACCACGATAGCGTTTGTCGTCCGATTCCTGAAGGAGTGATTCGAGCGAAGTGTAGCTGTTCACCGCGAGCGGCATCTCCGAATGGAAGAAATCAAAGGGCTTAGGAGTCGCGTAAGTCATCAGACTGAGCACACCTTCATCCACGGCATAGAGTGTAACTTCACCGCCTTCGACGGATTGGCCGGCAGCGTCCTTGACGATCGCACTTACAGTAAGTTCCTGTCCGGGTTTCACCGTATATTGCGAGGGCTTGGCTTCGACAAAGAGACGTTTAGCATTGGATTGCACCGCGATGTCGCAATAGCCGACCTTATATTCCGGCATCGGATCGGGTTGCGGGCTATTGGCAAAACCGCGAATGACAGTTACTGAGACGAAGGCATTGGGCGCGTCTTCCTCGGTCATGGTGATCTTCACCACTGGATTCTCCGGCGTGATGGGCGCGAGGAATTGGCGATGAATATGATTGCGCTCAACCGTAACCAATGCGGTGCCGGAGATAGGAGATTTCACCACTACACTGACTTCTTCACCGGGCTTCACCTTGGTCTTGTCAGGTTGGAGAGTCAGCTTTTCGCCATCTTCCCAGGCCCATGGATAACTGCCACCGCCGAGCACATAGAAGGCAAGTCGCGTGAATAACTTATGACCCTGCGCGTCTTGCGAGGTTGCAGTCAGGAAATAAGTCCCGCCATTCTTAGGCGTGAAGGCAAAGTTAGTGCCGATTTGTGACGCACCTATCTTAAGTGAGGTCTTCAATTCCTCAGTGAGGACAGATTGATTCTTCGTGGTGACTCCGCCACCGGCGGCTTCGACGCGAACAGTGTTCCATTCTTGACGCTCAATCTTGATGTCCACAGAGACGGGCGCATTGAAGTGCTTCCCCTCGGGCGTGATGGTGACGAAATCGAAATCCATCGGCTTCGCCGCTGTGCCATACCAATGATTCTTCTTCACGCCGACGAGAAAGTCCGCGCCTGGAATCTCGAAGCGCGTGCTGGCAGCAATGGTCTGCTGGTTCACATCCGTCACGTCCGCGAAGACGGTGATCGTCTGCGGCAAAGATGCCTTCTGCGGCGCGGGCGGCGGCAGTTCAATGGTCGCAGTGCCATCGGTGGCCAATTCCATTTCGCCGTGCGCACCCCATTCTTTCTCATGAGTTTCTTCACTGGCGGTTTCATCATCGCGGTCTTCGCCGTAGTGCCACCAGCGTGGTGAGTCGCCGAACGAATACTCCGCGAATGCCTGCGGGGGAGTGTAATTCTGCTCAATGCTCGCGTTCCAGACCATCTTCGCTGAGGAAAGCGATTTGCCCATGTAATAGCGGGCGTGCATCGGAACGGTGATCCGGTCCTTTTCCATTTTGTATTTCGATCCCTCGACCGCCACTTCAAAGGTGTTTGGTTTGTAATCGTCCACACGGAGACTAATGGTGCCGAAATCAGCGCGATTGCCGCGTCCCTCGTCGTCTTCTGCTTCATCCGTGGCCCCTGCGACTTTTACCTTTGGGTAATTGAGATTGACCGAATAGAAGCCGGTAAGTGTTTCCGGGAAAGTAATGTCGTCAGCCCAGGTGCCGTTCGCGGTGAAAGTAACGGCCTTGGTCAGGATCGTGCGACCGCGCGGATCGGTTACGGTTAGTTGGGCTGTGATCGGCTTGGCATCAATTCCAAGTTCATCACCAACTCGGGAGCGGGCGATGGCCTTGACGTGCGCGGTTTCACCGGGCTTGTAAACCGGACGGTCGGCGAA
>JAYVQB010000173.1:0-2191 GCA_043757085.1 Verrucomicrobiota bacterium | reverse complement strand
CCAGTTCGCCAGCGTAAGGCTGGCGCGGCGCCACGGTCATGCCGGTGCAGCGCTCATACATGGTGATGAGGCTGTTCATATCGGAAAAGTCCAGCTTTGGATCGATGCCGTGCATGTAGAGGTTCATCGCTACCTGCACGATGTCGAGATTGCCGGTGCGCTCGCCGTTGCCAAAGAGTGTTCCTTCGACGCGATCTGCGCCCGCGAGTAAGCCCATCTCCGTTGCGGCGGTTCCGGTGCCGCGATCATTGTGCGTGTGCAGCGAGATGATGAGTGAATCGCGCTGCTTGATGTTCGCGCAGATCCACTCAATCTGGTCTGCGTAAATGTTCGGTCCTGCCACCTCGACAGTGTCGGGCAGATTCAAGATCATCTTGCGCTGTGGCGTCGGCAGCCACACATCCATCACGGCCTCGCTGATCTCCCAGGCGAACGCCATCTCCGTTGCGCTGAAGCTCTCCGGTGAATATTGCAGCGTGACTTTCGTGCCACCTAGTTCAAGACGGGCGATGCGATCCTTGATCCATTGTGCACCGCGCACGGCAACCTTGACGATGTCCGGCTTCTCCATGCCGAAAACGTATTTCCGCTGCGCGGGTGAGGTGGAGTTATACAAATGGATGATGACGCTCTTCGCGCCCATGAGCGACTCGACCGTGCGTTCGATCAAGTCCTCGCGGGCCTGCACGAGGCATTGAATGGTTACGTCGTCCGGGATGCGTTTGTCCTCGATGAGGCGGCGATTGAACTCGAACTCGGTATTCGAAGCCGACGGGAAGCCGACCTCGATTTCCTTGAAGCCGCATTTCACGAGCGCATCAAACATCTCCAGTTTTTGCGAAACATTCATCGGCACGGCGAGCGCCTGATTGCCATCGCGGAGATCCACACTGCACCAGATGGGAGCATGGGATTGTGTTCGTGCGGGCCATTGACGGTTAGGCAGATCGATGATGGTCTGGCTGAAGCGCGCGTATTTTTTAGCTGGGTCGAAGGACATGGCAGGATTAAGGGATAATTGAAAAGGAAAAAGAGAAAGGGAATTTTATAGATGAAGCACAGCCACGGCGGGGGAGTCAGATTCCAATGATATCAGGTGGTTCGTGCCACCCACAACGGGCAAGAATGGAATTAAAGGCTCGCCACGCCGAGGTGGAGCAGCCGTAAGCCTGATTTGCCGCTGTTCGTGATAGAACTCATTTTGCAGGTGGTAAATAAGCCTGAGCTACGATCGTGTCCAGCGCAAAACTTAGTTGCATCTTGTGTTTTTCCCATGTGGGCGGACAGTTATATGTGTGGCGTTTTCGCCTAACAAACCTAGCGTCCAATCGTTTCACTGTGCGAAATGATTCCACAACAGAGCAGTCCCTTGATCCCGTCGGCAGACTGGTGCGGGAAGCACTGGCTCAATACGAGAGTGCGCTCATTGCCTATGCCTGCAGCATTCTCGGGGACGAGGCGCGGGCGCGTGATGTGGTGCAGGACACATTTCTCAAGCTTTACCTCGCCGATCCCGACCGTGTCCGCGAGAACCTCAAGGCCTGGCTCTACGCCGTTTGCCGCAACCGCGCATTTGATATTCTGCGGAAAGAAAATCGCATGGTTTACTCTGACAACGGTCAGCCCATGGACTGGATTGATGCCTTGCAGTCTGTGCCGGAAGAGGGGAACGATGATGAGGAAGTGCTCAAGCATATCTGGGATGTCATGGGACAGCTCCCGCAGAATCAAAACGAGGTCATTCGCCTCAAATTCCAGCACGGACTTAGCTACAAGGAGATCGCCACTTCCACCGGACTCAGTGTCACCAACGTCGGATTCCTTCTCCATACCGGCATCAAGCACCTGCGAAAACTCCTGAAATCAATTCCAGCCGACCGACCCAGAAAATGAAATCGAAAGATTACAATCACTCCGACATCACCGCCTATGTGATGGATGAACTCGAATCCGCCGAGGCTTCGCGCATAAGAGGCTTGCTCGCCTGCTCACCAGAAGCACGCGCGGAATATGACCGAATCAAGCGTGCTGTAACCGCGTTGCGGGCCGGGGCATCCATTCCCGAACGATCGCTCAATCAACGCCAGAAGGAGACAGTGCTGGCCATGAGCCAGAAGGTGGGACGCATATCGAAGATTGCGCCGTTCACTGAGCGGCCTCACCCAAAATCTATTTTCAATTCCATCGTCTT
>JAYVQB010000172.1:0-8520 GCA_043757085.1 Verrucomicrobiota bacterium | reverse complement strand
CAGTTTGAAGTTTGTCGATTTTTAACTGGGTAAGCTTGGCAGCTTTCAGGGCCTGATATTGCCAGCCAGCCACGGAAAGGTCTTCGCGTCCAGAGGGGTTATAGTGGCCATCATCGGTGTAAACCCAACTTCCGCCGGGTTGCTGATATTTGATGATGGTTTTGACGCCCTGCTCAAAGGCTTCCCTCATACCGGGAAGAGGTTTTGCACCAAGGCGGGCCAGCGTATACATTTCACCCAGGGCATAAGTAGCGATGCCGTGTTCATAGGGGGTGTAGTTGGCGGCCATTTGTTCGCACATGATGCCCTCGGGATTTTTCTTGGACAACTCGACGAGATAGAGAATGCCCTTCATGACGTTGTCGCCATAGAAAGGGGAGTCGGGAGTTTCACAGCGGCCCAAGTAGCAAAGGAGGGCCAGGCCGGTCATCGCGCCCTTGTTGTTCTTGCCCCAGGAGCCGTCGGGGTTTTGTTTGGTCTTGAGATACTCCAGCGCGGTGCTGACGGCCCTTTCACATTCGGAGGTGACGCCCGCTTCCTTGAGTTTTTGGAGTCGTTCCACGGAACTGCAACGCTGTTTCATGGAGGGTGGCAGGGCGGTGAATCCTGATTGACCGCCGCGGCCGACGCCGTTGCCAAAGCCGCCTCTGGCACCGGCTCCACCCATTCCGCCACTGCCTGCGGAGCCACCGGATGGCAGGGCCATGTCGGAAACATCAAGGCTCTCGATGGGAATTTCCGGCAGCGATATGGCGGCGTTGGCACTGTTGCTGACGACCTTGCGCATGGGGGTCGTCTTGTTCATGTTGGTGCGCTTTTTCTGCTGCACCTGATGGGCCAGATTTTGCGAAGCTTCCTGGCCCTGTTTGCTGCCGCCGCCGGGGAGGAAATCCACCTTGGGCTCGATGGTGGTGGTATAGACGATCAGGATGAAGAGCGCGATCAGGCCGGCATGGATGAGCAGGCTGAGGGTCAGGGAGCCGCCGCCGATCTTGTCCCAGTATCTCGCAAACGCGCTCCGTTTGGGTGGCGCGCCGAGATCAACGTAAGGGGGGGCTTCTTGATCTTCTTCAACGGCCTGCGCGTATTCCGGTTCCAGCACGCCGACTTCAATATGGGGCTGCGGAACCATCGCGGGGATGCTGCCGGATGCGGAGCGCGCCGAGGGCGGCATGATCTGGCCGGTGAGTCCCGTGGGGGTTAGTGATTGAACGCTAACCGGAGCCTGAGGGATGATCGGCGCCGGGATGATGGGATGGTTTTCAGTGCTCATAGTTCTTCGCTTCCTACGGTGAAGGTGATGTTGGCGATTTGGGCGCGGGCCAGAGCATTGAGCACATCGATGATGCGTTCATACTTGGTCTGCTCTTCGGTTTGCAGGGTGATGAGAACTTTGCTGCCCCGGGCATCGGCGTCTTTTTTCAATTTGATGAGGTCGTTGGTGAGACGGGGCATTCTTTTATCTGCCGGGGTGTCAAACTCCTCTTCGTTCATCGTGACCGATCCGTCTTCGGCGATGGCGATGGTGATTTCATCTGGCAGCTCGACTTCCGTCGCCTGCGGTGGGGTGCTGCCGGGTAGGGCAATCTTCAGCTCATGCTCCACCTTGACGGCACCGGCCATGACCATGAAGAAAAGCATGATGACGAACACGACATCAATCATCGGCGCGATCTGGAAGCCGAGGTTGATGTTTTCAGTGTCTTCGTGCCGTTTCATTTCGGAATTTTACTGGTTTAGCGCAGAGAAAGCAATGTTTTCCAGCCCTGCCTGACCGAGCAGGCCCATGGCTTTTTGCACTTCGATGGCGGGCAGGTTTTTGTCACCGCGGATGATGACGCGGTAATTGGTGTTAGTGCCTTTGTAGCGCTCGATGACGGAAACCATTTCTTCAATGTTCAGGTAGTCCTTGCCCTCGAAATTGAAACGAGCCTTGTTTTCACGGGGTATCCATTTGAGATTTAGCGCACCCTCTGGCCCCATTTGTTTTTCTTTTTTCTTGGCATCAGGCGCGACGGGAAGCTGGATTTCCTTGTCGATGCGCAAGACTTCCGCGGAAGTGATGCTCATGAAAAAGATGAGCAACACCAGCAGAACATCAATCATCGGAGCAATTTGAAACTCCGGTTCGCCATTTTCTGATCCGCCGCCTCCGCCTCCCATGACTAGTGTATGTGGTTCAAGGTTGGGTTTTCAAAAGAAATAAGAATGCAACATCAGACCGCCACGGCAGCTTCTGCTGGTTGCGCGCCTTCGACCCAGTTGGGTGTGGCGGCGAAGAACTCTTCCTCACCGACATGGCAATCCTTGAGATGTTCGTAGGGCATCTTGCGGAAGAGGCTCACGACCACTTCTTGGAAGGTGTGGATGGCGCCCTGGAGTTTGTTCCGCAGGAAGTAGAAGAACATGAAGGCCGGGATGGCGATGAAGAGTCCGGACGCGGTCGCGACGAGCACCTCGCCGATGGCACCGGCTAGCTTGTCCGGACTTCCGATGCCGTCTGCGCCGAGGGTTTTGAAGGCCTTGATCATCCCGGTGACGGTTCCGACCAGACCGATCATTGGGGTGCAGACGCCGAGGACGGAGAGGTAGTTGATGCGGGTCTGGACTTGAGCGCTGACCTTACCGATTTCACCCAGCAGGGCATCCTCAGTTGCAGCCTGACCGTCGCCGGCATAACTCAAGCCCACGCGGACGGTGTCCGAGAACGGTGAGGGGTTGTTTTTGCAGAACTGGTAGGCACCGACGTAGTCACCCATGCGGAAGAGGTCGCGAGTGCCGATGATATGAGGCTCTGGCGCGAGTCGTTTCGGGGAGGATCTCATGATGCAATCTGTAATCAGCCAGATCATGGCGATGGAGCAGATGGCAATGGGAATCATGACCCAGCCGCCCTTGAGGATTTCATCCCAAAGGGATTCATGCTTGACGATTCTGGCTGGGGTCGATCCCGCAGCAGCGGCATCTGGCGTGGCAGCTTCCGCCATGACAAAGGGCGCGGTGAACTGCAGGGCGGCTGTCACCAGGAAGGTGCAGATGAGTAGGCGGCCAAGACGGGATTTCATTTCAGTGAGGAGGTTGGACATGGCGTCAGGGTTTGGATTCGGTTTTCTTGTTTGCATCATTACTGTTTTGCTTCGGTTTGTCAGGCATATTTTGCATTCCTTTGAATGAAAGGGCTTCTTTTTTTGCTGATTCACCCACTTCGGACCCAGGATAGGCTAGGGCAATGCGATCCAGCATCACGGTGGCGTCGAGGTAGCGCTCCATTTTGGCCAGGCAGCGTCCGGCCATGAGTTCGGATTGCGGAACCAGGGATGCCTGGTTGCCAAAAAATACCGGCACATGGAGGAAAGCGTGGAGGGCATCCTCCCAGCGCTCCTTTTTGAAATGAATTTCCGCAATGGTCAGCCAGAGGCGCGCGGCCACATTGGAATCATCCGTGGATGAAAGCAGTAACTCGGCCTGGGAGCGGATGGATTCGACATCTGACGAGGTGCGGCGATCCAGATTGAGTTTGATGATGCGCAGTTTGAGCTTGGTGTCTTCATCAAATTTGATGGCATTGGCCTCCGGCAGCGCACGGATGAGCGCGTCGAAATCTCCCGACTGATCGAGCGCCTCGACATGGGCGAAGACGATGTCATTATAGGGTGCGCCTTTGATTTCCTTGAAAGGCTTGAAGAACTCCTTGGCCTTGATCAGGGCTGCGATGCCGTCCTTCATTTTTCCCTGGGCCATTAGCTTGCGCGCATCTTCGAGTTGCTTGGGGTTGGACCATTCCAGTTGCTGAATGTCCGACAGCGAGATGCTGGCCTGGCCCTTCATGCCATTGCTCAAGGTGATGTTGCGCGAGATGCGCCCGTCGCCCACGATGACGTCGTTGCCGCTGATGCGGGTTCCATCTTTCAGAACGACGACTTGAGCCTGAAGTGTCGCGGTGGCAGCAACAAGGAAGCAGAAAAGGGGGATGGCGGGTATGCGGAACATGGGAAATCAATTACCCTCCTTGTTGATAAGATTTTGCGCTTCCTGAAACTCAGGCTGCTCCAGTAGGTCGGTGCGGGCCAGCATCTGGCGCAGGACGAGGATGGCGTCTTCTTTTTTATTGATTTGCAACTGGGCCTTGGCGCAGTTGAGGTAGGCTTTGGCGAGCCAGTTTTTGTATTTCTGGTGGGCGAGAATGACGCGCTGGTAGAAGGTGATCGCCTTGCCGAGTTCAACCCGGATGTCCCAGATGAGCCCGAGGCTGTAGAGTGCTTCCGCTGTAGGTTCGCCTTTCCATTCGCGCGTGGCTGCGATGGTGGTGAATATTTTCTCGGCCTCCTCAAGTTTTTTGGGGTCTTTCCGTCCCAGTTCCAGAAGCGTCCGGGCTTTTCCCCGAGTGGCATCCAACATGCTGGAACTGCCGGGAAATTTCTCCAGCGCCTCGGTAAAGAGTTGCAGGGCCTCAGTGTAGTTTTTCTTCTGGAACTCGATTTCGCCAAGTCCCACAGGTGCCTTGTCACCGACTTCGCTGCTGGGGAAGGCGGTGCGGAGGCGGGAGTAATACTCGACGGCTTTCTCGGTCTGGCCTTTTTTACGAAGCATGTCGCCCAACATGGCCAGCATGGCGGCGCTCAATTCTTCGGGTTTGGCGTTGTCCGGTATGAGGGAGAGAAGGTTTTCATACTTCGGAAGATCACGCATGAAGCGCGCGATCAATGCGCGCCCATAGAGCATCCGGGCCTGGGCCGTGGCGTTGACGCTTCCTTCATCGCCGCCGGGATTGAGAAGTTTTTTGAACTGTGCCTCCACCTGCTCAAAGGTAATCTGCGGAGCGGCGGGGGCGGGGGGCGGGGTCGGTGCTGGTTCCGCGGTTTTGTTTTCAGGGGTTGAAGTGCCTGGTGGTTGTTCCACCGGTGACACTGGCTTGGGGGCTTTTTTTGCGCCTTTCTTGGGGACGAGCATGCTGACAAGTTGCTGCATGAGGACTTCCACCTGCTCGTTGTTCGGATTGCCCATGTTGGGAATGATGGCTTCCGCGAGGAGTTTCTGGGCGTCTTCAGATTTGCCCTCCCTGACCTTGGCGCGGCTGATCCAATAGATGGGCTTCAACTCTCCGGGATGTGCGGTATAATAAGTCTGCCACATGTCGGCCAGTTCAGACCATTTTCCTAACGATTGGAGGATGGCGGTGGCGGCATCAATGGCGTAGTCGATCACATCCGGTGTCTTGCCCTTGCTTACGGCGTTCATGTAAGCCTTCATGGACTTCTGGGTGAAGTTCTCCTTGTCCGTGTTCGTCATGCGGCTGTAAATATCACCCAGCAGCGACCAGACCTGACCGACGTTCTGGTCGTTGGGGAATTCCTCGGCAAGTTTCTCCAAATCCTCGCGAACTCTGACCAGATCTCCGCCGCCCTGAGCGGTGGTCGCCATCTGATATTCGATGAAGGAAAGTCGATAGCGCGCGTCCACGATGTAATTGCCCTTGGGATTGCCGGCGATGTATTCGCGGAAGGCCTTGCGCGCTTTCACGGAGTCGTTCTGGAAGAAGTAGGTGAGGGCGATGCGATACTCCGCATCGTCTTTATAAACGGAATCCTTTTTGGCCTGCAACAGCGCCTGGAATGCCGTGCGCGCATCGTCGAAGCGGGTGGCTTCAAACAGGACGATGCCCAGCATGAAGTTGAGGCGCTCCTGGTCTGCGCCCTTGGCGCCCAATGCGCGTTGGTAGGCTTTGATGGCTTTATCGATGTTTCCGCTCTGATAGGCGAGGGTGCCGAAGAGATCTGTGACCTGAACGATGTTCGCACCCTCGGGGAACTCATTCATGTATTTCTCGCAAAGTTCGTAGGCGGTTCCGATGCGGCCCAGAGACTGGTTGGAGAGGATCATCACATAGAGCGTGAGGTCGCGGCTGGGGTAGCTTTTGAAGTTGTCGTAAATCTCTTGCAAGGCCACAATGCACTCGTAGAAGCGCTTCATTTCGTAGAAGCACTGGCCGAGACGGAAGTAGAGGTCGGCATCCCACCGCTTATTGCTCTCGACTTCGCTGAGGATTTTCTTATTGGCCTCCAGCATTTGCTCGAGATCGGCTTTCCCCAAGGGTCTGCCGAGGAAGAGCACCTGCTTGCTGTCTCCGGCCAGTTGAACCCACTCCTCGATGGCGGCGACTTGCTTCTTTTGAATCCGGATAATTTCGCTCTGACGGCGCACACTCTGATAAGCGATCAAGGCCTCGGGGAATTTTTCTTTGAGCCGCATCTCATCACCGATTTTCAGTCCGAGTAGGTTCATCTGCACCACGGTTTCTTCGCTGCCGCCGGAGGCCTTGAGCCGTTCCAGCGCCGCGCTGGCTTTGTCGGTGTCGCCCTTGGAAGTGTAAATGTCCGCCAGCATGAGAAGTCCCCGAATCATTTCCGGTGACAGATCTCCTTCTTTCGTGACGCTCTCGAGGATTTTCAGGGCCTCGTCAGGCTGGTTCTTCTTCTTGTGAAAGGTCGCGAGATCGATGCCGACCTCGGCCTTGCGCTCGGGAAAGCTGGCGGCGCATTTGTTGAGGATTTCCAAGCCCTTGGTTTCATCGCCCTTGGCAAGGTATGCACGACCCAGATTGATGAGGGCGTCGATTTTAAATGCGCTGTTGGGATATTTATCGACAAACTTCTGGAGGAACTCCACCGCCTTGTCGTTCTTCTGCATCTGGAAATAGCACGCGCCCTCCAGAAACATCACCTGCTCGAAGTCCTTGTCGTTGGTTTTCTGATGGAACTCCGCGAGCTTTTTTAGTGCCGCCTCATAATTCCCCGTATTGAAATACGCTGCCGCCTCTTTGGAGAGACCCTCCACCACCTCCTCCAGGTTCAACGGCCCCAGAACTTTTTTTTCTTCGGGCTTCGCAGGCGCTGTCTTCGGTGCCTGTGAATACCCAGTGACTGGCGACAGCGTGAGTGCAGTCAGCAAGATGAGCAAAGTTCTCGATGTGCCAGAAGGGGGCTTCATGTAAACAAATAGTTTGCGAATAATGGGTTCGTGGAAAGTGAAAATAATGGCAGGGCAGCTTTTTTAGCGAATGATGCGGCAGAAAGCCATAGAAAAATGCATTGTTCTCAATATAAGAGTCCGCATAGCCGTCTGGCGTTCATCTTCAGATGGTCATTCACCCTCAAATATGCCTGCATGGCTCACAATAGACTCGCTGCATGATTTACCTTTTTTGCTGCGTTGATATCGTCCCGATTTTTTTATGACTTCGCGTTTTTTCATGAAACTGAACATTATTGCGCCAGTCCTACTCGCATCGTTGGTAGCCGCCCCTGCCGCAGTTCACGGATGAACAAATCGCCAGCGTGCTCACCTACATCCGCCGCGAGTGGGAGCACAACGCCTCACCTGTCGAGACCGCAGACGTCACAAAGATTCGCGAAGCCAACAAAGCCCGCACCCGTTCGTGGACCGGAGAGGAATTGATTCCTACGCCCAAGTCCAAGCCGAAGAAACGTTGAAAGCAGTCTGACTCCGTATCAAGAGCAAGATGCCCTTGATACTTTTACAATAGTATTCCCCAAACATAAAATTTGCATTCACAGCCATTTGCGCGAAAAAAGCGCCCCGCTATTCGCGTATTGTCCGCCCCTCAATCCTATGAATCACATCCAACTCCTCATCGCCCTCATCACATTCATGCTCGGCATCAGTGCCGCAACCGCACAGCATCTCGAACTCAAAAAGGGCGACAACATCGCCATCGTCGGCAGCGGACTGGCCGACCGCCAGCAGCACGCGGGCTGGCTGGAATCGCTAATACACAAAGCCTATCCCGATCTCGATCTCGTGGTGCGGAACCTCGGCTTTGCCACGGATGAAGTGAACTTGCATCCGCGTTCCGATGATGTGCCGACGACGGAATATTTCCTCAACATGAAGCCGGGGGATGTGACCAAGGGGGACATCACTTATAAGGCGGGTGCAGACTTCCACGCGAACGTGATCTTCGCATATTGGGGCTTCAATGAGTCCTTCAAGGGGAAGGCCGGAGTGGACGAATATAAGAAGAATCTCGATGCCTATCTCAAGGCACAGCTCGGTGCTGACTATGGCAAGGGCGCGCCCAAGATCATCCTTTTCTCGCCCATCGCGCAGGAGAACCTGAAGGACGCGAACTTTCCGGACGGCGCGGCCAACAACAAGAATCTGGAACTCTACACGGAGGCGATGGAGGAAGTGGCCAAGGCCAACAACGTTCCTTTCGTCGATCTTTTCCATGCCTCGGAAGAGCTTTACACCGCCAGCGCGAAACCGCTGACGCATAACGGCATTCATCTGACTGACGCTGGCGACAAGCAGCTCGCGCCTGTTCAGTTCAAGGCCATCTTCGGCCAAGACGCGCCTAAGACAGATGACGCCACGGTCGCAAAAATCCGCGCGGCCGTGCTGGAAAAGAACGTCCAGTGGCATCACCGCTATCGCACCGTTGACCAATACAACATCTACGGCCAGCGCTCCCGCATCAAGTATGAAGGCGTGGACAACGCG
>JAYVQB010000171.1:0-2210 GCA_043757085.1 Verrucomicrobiota bacterium | reverse complement strand
CGATCGCGCTGTTCCTCGCGCTGTTCATCAACGGTGCGATCCTCATCCTCTCGGCGGCAGCTTTCCATGGAACTGAACACGAGAAAGTCGCGGAAATTCAAGATGCCTACAAGCTGCTGTCGCCCGTTCTCGGCGTCGGTATTGCCAGCACCTTGTTCGCGGTCGCGCTGCTCGCGAGCGGGCAGAACTCCACGCTCACCGGCACCTTGGCCGGGCAAATTGTCATGGAAGGTTTCGTCAATATCCGTCTGCGCCCCTGGCTGCGCCGCCTGCTGACTCGCGCATTGGCCGTCATTCCTGCGGTGATCATCATCAGCATTTATGGCGAGAGTAAAGCCATGGACTTGCTGGTCGCCAGCCAGGTGGTGCTGTCCATGCAGCTTGGGTTTGCAGTGTGGCCGCTGATGCGCTTCACGGGCAGTAAGACGAAGATGGGCGAATTCGTCAATCCGCTCTGGATTAAAATTGCGGGCTGGGGGACGACGATACTGATTATCGTGCTGAATTTGAAGCTGCTCTACGACACGGCCTTTCCCGCCAAGTAACTCCGATACCTGCTGCCATGTATCAAAAAATCCTCGTCGCTCTCGACCACTCCGCATCCGATACCGCCGTGCTGGAGCATGTTGCCCGGCTAGCTCCGCTGCATCAAAGCGCAATCCTGCTCGTGCATGTCGCCGATGGATGGGCGGCGCGAAATTTTGAGCGGCTTAATCTGGCCGAGTCGGAAGAGATGGTGCGTGACCGACGCTATCTCGAAGACACCGCAGCGAAATTGCAGATTGAGATCGAGCAGTCGGTGAATACCGTGCTTGCGCTGGGGAATCCGCCGGACGAAATTGTGAAGGTCGCGCATTTGGAAAACTGCGACCTCATTCTCATGGCCTCGCACGGTCATCGTTTCTTCAGCGATCTATGGCACGGCAGCACAATCGATCAGGTCCGGCACAACACGCATGTGCCGATTCTCTGCGTGCGCTCCGCCAAAAAGTAAGGGCTGTCGTCTTTTATACTGTTTCCCTATCGCTCCTCTCATCGCTCCGCGCTGAGTTCCCCCCGCCGACGAACAATCAGCCGGAGACCATCCCGCTCACGCCGCCGGAGAAGACCATCGGCATGATGCATCTGCCGCCGGGTTTCAAAGCCACGCTCTTCGCGCATGAGCCGGACGTGCAACAGCCCATCGCGATGTGTTGGGATGAGCGCGGGCGCTTGTGGATCGCGGAGAATTACACTTACTCGGATGGAGTAGAACGCTTCGACATGAAGTTGCGCGACCGCATTCTTATCTTTGAAGACACAGACAACGACGGCCATTTCGACAAGCGCACCGTCTGCTGTGATGACTTACAAATGCTCACCAGCATCGAACGCGGCTTCGGCGGCGTGTATGCGCTTTGCCCGCCGAACTTGCTCTGGATTCCCACGAAAGATGACAAGCCCAGCGGTCCGCCGCAAATATTGCTCGATGGATTCTGCACCACAGCGCAGAGCCGTCACACCTTGGCCAATGGCTTGAAATGGGGGCCGGACGGCTGGCTCTATGGTCGCGTCGGGATCAGCAGCACATCATGGGTTGGAGTGCCCGGCGACAGTAGCAAGGGCATTCAGCCCTTGGACGCAAACAATCTGCAAGGGCGAGACGCCCTTGCTACTTTAAGAAAACCCACCGCTGGCGGCATCTGGCGCTATCACCCCACGCGAAAAATATTCGAGCCATACTGCCACGGCACGACGAACCCTTGGGGCATGGATTGGGATGAGCATGGAGAAATGTTTTTCAGCAACTCCGTCATCGGCCATCTTTGGCACGGCATTCAGGGCGCGCACTTCAAGCGCATGCACGGTGAGGATCCCTATCCGCATATCTATGCCCTCATCGACCAGCACGCCGATCATTATCACTGGGACACCGGCAAGAAATGGAACGAGACGCGCGATGCCCAAGGTCTCACCGATGAACTCGGCGGCGGTCACGCGCACGTCGGCATGATGATCTATCAGGGCACAAACTTTCCGCAGGAATATCGCGGCAAAGTCTTTACGAACAACCTCCACGGACATCGCGTGAACGTGGATCGGCTTGAACGCGAAGGCAGCGGCTACGTCGGCAAACACGAACCCGACTTCATGAAGACCGATGACCCTTGGTTCCGTGGCATCGAAATCAGCCAAGGCCCCGACGGCGGCGTCTATATCCTCGACTGGAG
>JAYVQB010000170.1:0-2213 GCA_043757085.1 Verrucomicrobiota bacterium | reverse complement strand
GTCCATCCGCTTGCGGTTCAGGTGATGCAGGAGATCGGCATTGATATTTCCAGCCATCACTCGAAGCACATGAATGAGTTTCTTTCGCAGAAGATCGAGACAGTCGTGACAGTTTGTGGCAATGCGGATCAGGCCTGCCCGATATTTCCCGGCCAACTCAACCGACATCACTGGGGCTTTGATGACCCGGCTCACGCCACTGGCACGGACGAAGAAAAGCTCGCCGTATTCCGCCGTGTGCGCGACGAAATCAAAATGGTGTTTGAGGCCTATGCCGCCGGACGTCGCGATCAATTGAACGCCTGATTTAAAGACATTCCCCCAGCTACGCGCGCCAATGTGACAAATTGTTCACATAAGCTTTGTTGCCCAAATTACGTCAGGCAGGCATGGGTTATGGCGGCTGATTTACCAGCCGATTCCACCAACCTCAATCCTATCAACATGAGAAAACACATCCTGAAAAACGCCCTATTTTCCGTGGCCGTCGGCCTCGCTTCCCTTGCCTCCGCAGCTCCGACAGCGGTGGATTCCGCCATTCCAGAATACAAGCCTGTCAGCGGAATTTCTGGGAACTTGAACTCCATCGGCTCCGACACGCTGAATAATCTGATGACCTTCTGGGCCGAGGGTTTCAAGAAGGCTTACCCGAATGTCAATATTCAGATCGAGGGCAAAGGTTCCGCGACTGCGCCCCCTGCGATGATCGAGGGCACGGCACAACTGGGGCCGATGAGCCGTCCGATGAAGAACGAAGAGATGGATGCGTTCGAGAAGAAATTTGGCTACAAGCCGACCGAGATCAAAGTCGCAGTTGATGCGCTCGCGGTGTTCGTCCACAAGGACAACCCGATCAAGGGACTGAGTCTCGCGCAAGTTGACGGCATCTTCGGCAGCGCGCTCAAGCGCGGCGGGAAAAGTGCGAAAACCTGGGGCGATGTCGGCTTAAACGACTGGGCTTCATCCGCGATCTCGCTTTACGGACGTAACAGCGCCTCCGGCACCTACGGCTTCTTCAAGGAGCACGCGCTGAGCAAAGGCGACTTCAAGGCCACCGTCAAAGAACAGCCCGGTTCCTCCGCCGTGGTGCAGGGTGTTTCCTCCGACAAATTCGGCATCGGTTACTCCGGCATTGGTTATGTCACCTCCGGCGTTCGCGCTTTGCCGCTCTCCGACAAGGGCGACAAATTCGTTGAGCCTACCTACGAAAACTGCCTCAGCGGAGAATATCCGATGGCCCGCTTCCTCTATGTTTATGTGAACAAGAAATCCGGCGCGCCCCTCGACAAGCTGACCGCCGAGTTCATCAAGTTCATCGCCTCGAAGCAAGGCCAGGAAATCGTTGTCAAAGACGGCTACTTCCCGCTGCCAGCCAGCATCTCGGCTGAATCCATGAAGGCCGCCGAGTAGTCACGTTATCGCGCGGCCATGCTGTGAAAGGCATGGCCGCGTTTGCTAGAAATCCAATTCTGTGACTGAACCAGAGACGCATTCTACCGCCAGTTCACCGCGCGTCAGCCGCCCGGTGCCTGAGCGATTTCTTGCGTCTAGGGCCACATTGCGGCTCGACATGCTGATGACGTGGATCATCAGAATCGGCGGTCTCGGTGTGATCGTTGCGGTCTTTAGTATTTTCCTATTCATCCTCAGTCAGATTTTCCCGCTTTTCCAAGGTGCTGCCGTCACTGCAAAAAAAGAATCGCCAGTGGTGGCAGAAGCCGCGAACGTGAAAGTTCTAGGCGTGGACGAATGGGCGAAAATGCCATTTCTTTACGAAGGCGGCAATGAATTGCGCTTCATTGATCTGGCGCATGACGGACAAGCCATCTCCGAAAAGCTGAACCTTCCTGATGGTGCGAATCCCAGTGCGTTAAATTATTACGCGGCATCCCATCGGCTGGTCTTCGGCACCAAAAACGGACAGGTCGGCTGGATTCAAATCAGCTACACCAATCAAGGTTCGGGCGATCAGGCGCGGGTGCATGGTTCCGCCAGAGTCAGCGACATGCTGCCCATCGGACAATCCGGTGCTGAGATTGAGAAAGTGGCTTATGGCGACTCCGGCTCCGGCAAACTTTTTGCTGCCATTCAAAAACAAAACGGTGCGCGAAAAGTTCTGGCCTTCCCGCTGGTGCAGAAAAAATCCCTGATGGGCGTGGGCAAGATTGAGAAGGGCGATGAAACCGATCTCACTGCGCAAATCTCCGGCAAGC
>JAYVQB010000169.1:0-8562 GCA_043757085.1 Verrucomicrobiota bacterium | reverse complement strand
TCCAGCGTCCGTTCCGTGTCTCCGGCATTAACCGTGGGACGAAGCCCAAGATTCGCCACGCCGAGCAGAGTGTTGGGGGCAGCCTGCCCGCTATCATTGTTTTTTTGCAGGGAGGGCAAGCTGCCCCCGACACGAACTGCATAGACACCGTTCGGAGGAAGTTCCTCGTTCTCGATGGCGAGATTTGCCGTAGGAAAGCCGAGCTGACGCCCGAGTTGCTGACCCTGCACCACGTTTCCGAAAACGGAGTAATCCCGTCCGAGAAATCGCTGCGCCTTAGAAAAGTCCCCTACTCTCACGGCTTCGCGGATGAGCGTGCTGCTGACCACTTGCCCGTCGATTTGAACTGCGGGCACGCCATAGACAGCGAAGTCATGGCTTTCGCCAAGTTCCATGAGCCTGTGAATGTTGCCCTCGCGATTTTTCCCGAAAGTCCAAGTGTATCCCACTGAGATGAAGCCCAGCGGTTTGCAGGCATTAGAAAGCGCACCGACAAAATCTTCTGCCGCTGTTTTCGCTGTGGCCTCATCAAATGGGGCGACGAAAACGCAGTCCACACCGCATTGTTCGAGTATGCGCAGCTTGTGTCGGGTCGAACAAAGCAGACGCGGCGCGACTTCGGGGCGCAGAACCCGGAGCGGATGCGGATCAAAGGTCATGACTACGGCAGTGCCACCCTGCTTCGCTGCGAAATCCTGCGCGGCTTGAATAACTTTTTGATGACCCAGATGAACTCCGTCGAAGACACCGATAGCCAGCGCCACCGGGCCGGGGAGCCGGGAAAGGTCGCTGAGAGCGTGGAGGACAATCATCAAATCCAGTTGAAGCGTTGAAATGTTGAAATGTTGAAATGTTGAAATGAGAGAGAGCCTCGCTTGAATTCAGTTCAACATTTAAACATTTAAACCCTTCAACTGCGGTTCACGCCTCACGCTCCGCGCAGCTTCGAGACATCGTAGAGAGAATACATGGCGGACATCACCTCCTCGCGACGGCCTTCTTTGAGGGCATCGAACGTGGTGAACTTTCCAGGGAGGAATTTGAAATGCCCTGAGCGCGAACGGCGCAACGAGCTGAGATGCGCGCCGCAGCCAAGTTTCTCGCCGATGTCATGAGCATAGGTGCGGACATAAAATCCCTTGCTGCACACGATGCGGAAATCGATCTCCGGTAATGCGATGCGCGTGATCTCGTAATTGAAAACATGAACGAGACGCAGATCACGTTCGACGGTCTTGCCCTGCCGAGCCAGTTTGTAGAGGGGCACGCCGTCTTTCTTGATGGCGCTGACCATAGGCGGCAACTGATAGAAATCGCCCGTCATGGAATCGAACGCAGCGCGAATTTGTTCTTCCGTGAGAGTCGGCACTTCACGAGTTTCCAAGACATCGCCCTCTTTGTCCTGCGTGCCAGTCGTAATGCCGAGATGTGCAGTGCCGAGATATTCCTTGTCCTCGCTCATGAGCAAATCCTGAATGCGCGTGGCGTTGCCGATGACGAGGATCAACATGCCGGTGGCCATGGGATCGAGCGTGCCGCAGTGTCCGATTTTTTTGATGTTCAAACAACGCCGGGCCACCGCCACTACATCGTGGGAGGTCATGCCGGGAGATTTGTCCACAAGAAGGACGCCGTTAACTGATTCTGGTGAGTTCATTCGTCAATGTTTTCAAAAATTGTTCCTCCGCCTCTGCCACCGGGCCGGGCAAGCGCGCGCCCGCCGCCATGCGATGACCACCACCGCCGAATTCCGCGCATACCTTCGAGACATCGAGTTGGGCATCTTTGCTGCGAGCGCTGACGCGCACCTTGCCCTCTGATGTTTCTTCAAAGATGACTGCGGCCACCACGCCCTGAATGGTGCGGAGCGAGTCGATCAATCCTTCGGTGTCTCCCGGATCCATTTTCACGGCCCGCTGCGTTTCCAGAGTCAATGCCCAACTGGCAATGCGCCCATTCACAGTGAGTTTCATCTCATTGAGCAGGGCCTTGAGAAGCTGGACGCGACGCAGTGGATGCTCTTGATAAAGCTTCTGCGCGAGGATCGCCGTATCCAGCCCCGCTTCCATCATCTCCGCGATGATGCGGTGCGTGCGCGGTGTGGTGCTGGAATACTGAAAGGAACCGGTGTCAGTGCTGATCGCCGCAAATAAATTTTCACGCACAGCATCGTCAATCGGAAAGCCTTGGGTGCTCAGAAGTTCATAGACAATCTGCCCCGTCGCAGGCGATGCGGTGTCAATGTGATTGAGATGGCCGTATCCGGGATTGGTGCCGTGATGATCAATGTTGATGAACAAGGCGGCATCACGAAATGCTGTCAATGTTCTTTCCCCCAAGCGCTCCTTGGTCGCGGTATCGAGCGCGATGGCGACATCCAGCTCCAGCGCTTCGGCGACGGATTTCTCAACGATGTCAGTGAAGGGAAGGAAATCCAGATTCCACGGCACGCCGTCTTCGCTGAGCACGCGCACATTTTTTCCAGCCAGCGCCAAGCTGCGCGCGAGGCCGACAATGGAACCAATGGCGTCGCCATCAGGCCGCACATGGCAAGCAATCGCAATCTGATCAGCCGAGCGAATGGCGTCGGCGATGGTCTTCAGGCTGTCGTTGTTTCCAGTCATGAATGCAGAACTTCAGGGGCAGCTTCTTCACCCGGCTCTTCCACGGGATCCTCTGCGGGCGGTGGAAGATTTTCGATGATGTTAAGAAGCCGGACTCCGCGCTCGACGGAATCAGTGAACTTAAAGACGAGTGATGGCGAGTGCTTCAAGACAACACGCTTGTAAAGCTGACGCTGGATCATCCCGTGTTGGTCATTGAGTTTCTTGATAATGCCAGCGTGCCGCTTCTCATCGCCGAGGATGCCGACATAAACGAAGCACTGCTTGAGATCAGGCGTCATATCGACTTCATGAATCGTGACGAAGCAGTCTTTGAAACTGTAAGTCTTCCCAAGAATCGTGCCCAGCTCGCGGCGGATCAGTTCTTGGACTCGGAGGACTCGGTGATTCATGGAAGGCGTTCTCGGTTCACAGTTTAAGGTTCGGGGTTCAGAGTCGAATGGACTGGTTCAACGATTGAGTTTTTTCGACCCGAACCGAGAACCCAAAACCCTGAACAGAAAATCACAGCGTCTGGGCGAACTTCTCGAGTTCGTAGCACTCGATGACATCGTTTTCCTCGTATTCCGTGTAGTGACCGAGGCGGATGCCGCATTCGAGTCCGTTGCGAACTTCAGCGACGTCATCGGTGAATCGTTTCAAAGTATCGACCGAGCCGTCATAAACAGATTGGTTGCCGCGAAGGACGCGGGCGCGGCCTTTGCGATCAATGCGTCCGTCGATCACGACGCAACCGGCAACGATGCCCCGGCTGAGATTGAACACCTGCTTCACACGCGCGTGTCCGAGAACTTTCTCGCGCAACTCAGGATCAAGCAGGCCGAGCATGGCCTCTTTGACCTGATCAATGAGTTCGTAAATAATGCTGAAGAGCTTCACCTGCACGCCCTCGCGTTTCGCGATGGAGACGGCGGTGCTTTCGATTTTGACATTGAAGCCGATGACAATGGCGTCCGATGCGCTCGCAAGTAGGATGTCGCCTTCGGAGACGGGGCCAGCAGCACTGTGCAGGATTTGGATGTCCACCTTCTCGCTCTTGATTTCCTTGAGCGATTTCGCAATAGCTTCCAAGGAGCCATGCACATCGGTTTTGAGCACGATCTTGAGCGACTTCTTCTCGCCGTCTTCGATATTGGCGAACAAGGTTTCCAAAGAAGTGCGACGCGGAATGGCAAGTTTCTTGAGACGAAGTTCTTCGAGGCGCTCATCGCTGAGCTTCTTCGCAGTGCGTTCATTCTCCATCTCGATGACTTCGTCACCGACATTCGGCAATCCGCTGAAGCCGACGACTTCGGCAGGCATCCCAGGCCGAACTTCTTTGATGGCCTGACCGCGATCGTTGATGAGCGTGCGCACCTTGCCCCAATAAGGACCGCAGATAAATGGCTCGCCGACCCGCAACGTGCCAGTCTGGACAATGCAGGTGGCTGTGGGGCCGCGACCCGGATCCATCCGTGACTCGATGATGGTGGCGCGCATTGGAGCCTTGGGGTTGGCCTTGAGTTCGAGCACTTCGGCTTGCAGAGACATGGTTTCCAAGAAGGCATCCATACCGATTCCTTTGGTGGCGGAAACTTCCATGACTTCAACGTCACCGCCCCATTCAACGGGCATCAATCCTTTTTCCTGAAGCTGCTGCTTCACGCGCATGGGATTCGCGCCGGGCAGATCGCACTTGTTGATGGCGACGATGATGGTGACTCCGGCGGCCTTGGCGTGATTGAGCGCCTCGACTGTCTGCGGCATGAAGCCGTCGTCCGCCGCAATGACCAGCACCACGATGTCCGTCACATGCGCCCCGCGAGCGCGCATTTCTGAGAAGGCGGCATGACCGGGCGTGTCGATGAAAGTGATGGGGCGTTCGTTATGAAAGACGCTGTAAGCACCGATGTGCTGTGTGATTCCGCCAGCCTCGCCTGAGACGACCGTGGTCTTGCGAACGGCATCCAGCAGGGAGGTTTTGCCGTGGTCAACGTGGCCCATGAAAGTGATGATGGGCGCGCGCAGTTCGAGCGATTCCTTGGCTACTTCTTCCGGTGCGGGAGGCGCAGGTGGCTCGATGATCTCTTCGATCTTGTGAACGCCGCCGCCTTTTTCACGCTTTTCTTTCTCGAAGATGAAACCGTGCTTTTCGCAAACTTTTGTCGCGATGTCCGGTTCGAGCGCCGTGTCCGTCTTGGCGAAAACTTTGAACTCAATGAGATCCTTGATGATCTGAAACGCCTTCAAGCCCATCCGGTCGGCCAAGTCCTTGACGATGATCGGCGGCTTGATGTGAATGATCTTCGGGTCGCCAGTCTCCTCTTCTGGAGCGGGTGCTGCGGGCGCTTCCACCTTGGGCATCAGGGCGGCCAATTGATCTTCCTCATCCTGCTTCAATAACGAAATGGGCGGCAGAAAATTGGTCGCCAAAGTTTGCGCGACTTCCGCTTCGGTGCGGACAGGGCGACGCGGCCTCTTTTCTTTTTTCTCGTCTTCGTCGAACAATGACAATGCTTCAGCCTTAGCTTGATCGAGAGTTTTTCTGGCCGGTTCAGGTTCAGGCTCGGGCAGCGGAATTGGAGCCTCTACTTTTACCGGCGTGGCACCGAAGGGCCTGAAGGCCGACGCGTGTGCCGCCGCACCGCTGCGGCGCTTCGCGGTTGATGACGCCGGCTCATCAATCAATGAAAGCGTCTTCCGCAGCTTGATCGGCTTTTTTTCAACCGCAGCCAGCGACTCCACTGCCTTCTTGAAAGGCGAACTGCTACGGGTGGTTTTAGAAGTCGTGGTTTTGGAAGGCATGAATAAGTAAACGATGTTCGGACAAAAAACAGAATGACCAGCGCGCGAGCTTAGGCGGCAGCGCCTTCCTGTGCAGATGATGAAGCATGGGCGGCACGAGCCTTGTCAACGATCAGCTTCGCAGTCTCTGTGTCGCCATCAAGGATGCCGGCGATGTCGCTTTCATCCACATCATCAAAGGCTGAGAGGTCGGTCAGGCCGCCATCGGCCAGCTTGCGGGCGACTTCCTCGGAGATGCCAAAGGCATCCACAATCTGATGCACTGAACCGCCCATGCTGCTTTCAAATTTTTTCTCCTCATGCTGGTCGCGCTCAATGGCGAGATCATAACCGATGAGCCTGGAGGTGAGACGCGCGTTCTGCCCCTTGCGCCCGATGGCCTTGGAGAGTTCTTCCTCGCCCACGGTGAGATGCACGCGCTTGTTGGCCTCATCGACATTGAGGGAGAGGATTTTAAGCGGCTTCAACGCCTCGCGCGTAAACTCAATGGGATCGGCGCTCCAGCGGATGATGTCCACTTTCTCGTTGTTAAGCTCGCGCACAATGTTCTTCACGCGCGCGCCACGAAGCCCAACGCAAGCGCCCACAGGGTCAACTTTTTCATCCGCGCTGTGAACGGCGATCTTGGTGCGATAACCGGCCTCGCGGGCGATGCTGACAATTTCCACCGTGCGGTCGGAAATTTCCGTGACCTCAAATTCAAACAGACGGCGCACGAAGTTCGGATGACTGCGGCTCAGGATAATCTCGGGGCCGCGCTGAGTGTTTTTCTCAACCGCCTTCACATAAAAACGCATCCGGTCGCCAGAAGTGTAATCCTCTGTGGGAACACGTTCGCGCATCGGCATGACTCCGTCGAATTTGCCCAGATCAATCACGACATCAGACTTGTCAAAACGGCGGACAGTGCCGCTGACGACATCGCCCGTGCGGTCCTTGAACTCTTCGTAGAGATTTGCCTTCTCCACTTCGCGGAGACGCTGCATCCAAGTCTGTTTGGCGGTTTGCGCGGCGATACGCCCAAAGTCTTTTGGCGTCACTTCCACGTCCACTTCTTCTCCGAGCTGCGCATCCTTGCGGAGCCTGACGGCGTGTTTCAAAGCGATTTCCTCGAAGGGATTGGTCACGGATTCCACAACCAAAAGCTTGGCCCAAGCCTTGATGCTGCCTTTTTCAGGATCGATCTCAATGCGCAATTCACGCGCCGGTCCGATGCTGCGTTTCGAGGCGGCAAGCAATGCGCTCTGAAGAGCCTCGACCATTCTGGGACGATCGATGCCTTTTTCCTTTTCGTAATATTCAAACAGGGCTTTGAGTTCGCTAATCATAAAAAAAACTTGAGGCTGCACCCCCGGACGAACAGGAAACGGGACAAATCCCGCACCCGTTCCAGGAGACATGCTCTCAAGTGTTCGCCCAGAAGGAACGTGCACCTTATGCTTCGCCGTGGTGGAGGCAAGTGTTTTTATCTTGAAGATAAATCAATGGCAACACCCAGTCCGGTGGAAACAGAATGGAGAAAATGATAAGCCCAACTTCGATCCTCAACGCATTGTAAGCGGCTAAAGCGGCGGCAAAATCCCAAACCTTGATGCTTCGTGAAAGCCGGCCACTTTCATTCATCCACTTCCCACTTGGCACATCCGCCGCCCCTCGCTAACGTCCGCACGTCAGTTACTCACCCATCAGAAACCAAAACCACACACATCACCATGAGCGCCCGAGCCACCCATCGTTACGACATGTTTGGCCGCGTCCAGACCTTTGGAAAAGACCACAGCACCGACTTCCCCGCCGACTTCGTGCAAGACCTCCAGGCCGACATCGCCGCCATCCGCGCCGCCGACAGCGCCATGGAGACCGACGACCAGGAAGGCGTCGCCAGCACCGCCGCCATGGGCCAGCTCATCAAGCAAGGAATAGCCGAAGTCACCCAGCTCGACGCCATCATCAAACGATCACGTGTGAAACGAAGCCTGTTCCGAATGCCTCACAGCGGAACGCTCGCGTTTCTCTTTCTGCTTTTGGGAGCGGCTTCCGGCTTTTCCGCCTCCTACGAACGGGCGCTCGATCTCCCGCCCCGCCTGCAATGGAATGCCAACTTTGGCTACTGCGGCGAGACCAGCTTCATCAGTGCAGGACTGCTTTACGGACAATACTGCTCGCAATTCACCGCGCGCAGCCTGGCCTCCCCCGGTGTCCCGCAATCGCGTTCGAGCAGTCAGTTGTTGCTTGGAGTGAATGATCTTTCCGTCGCCGCAGCCATGCGGTTGAAGGCGGAGGCATGGGACACCTCCCGTGAAAAGTCATCGAACGATTTTCTGGTTTGGATAAAGGGAAAGGTGACCAACGGATTCCCAGTGATCATCGGCACCTTCACCAACGAATATCTTTTTTACAAAAATCGCAATCCCAGCGCCGGCGATTCCGACTATGATCATATCGTGCCCGTGATCCGCATCCGATCCACCCAGCCGCTCATTCCTAACACGCGAACATTTCTTCCCACGGACGTTCTTTCCTTCAGCGATAACGGGCTCTGGAGTCCGACCAAGGTGCCTCCCTATATTTTCACTTATCCTTTCAACCAGTTCCTGAAAAATCGCAAACAGGCCAATAATCCGAAGGGGCCTGTCTATTCGCTGAACAACAATACGCAAAACTACGGAATCGCCATCACCGGCGTGGCCGACATCGACCGTGACACGATTCCCGTGCGTCTGGCAACCAGCGTCAATGCGGAGATCCCCGCCATGAAAAACGGCTCGAATGTTCCGCCTGCAGCGACGTCCGTGAAACTGACCGCGACCGTTACCATTCCCGATTCCACCGTCCCCTACACAGTATACCGCTATGATGATTTTGCCGAGGTGCCGGATTCCAATTTCAACACCCACGCCGGCAACGCGGTGCAATCCTGGAACATCCCGGCGAATTCCGGAAAAACCTTCTCGGTGATGCTAACGATTCTGTCCAACGAGATCGCGGTCTTTCGCGCCGTTCCGGTCTCGGCACCCTGAGAGAGAAGGGAAGAAGGGGTCAGGCTAGAATGGCGCTGAAATAAGCTATGTTTGGGATTGTTTATATTTATATGTTTGTTAATATATTGGATGCATAAAACAACCAAATATTTCCCCGGCTTCCACCGCCATCT
>JAYVQB010000168.1:0-8564 GCA_043757085.1 Verrucomicrobiota bacterium | reverse complement strand
CCGGCCGGGCAGTGAGCTGCAAGTTCGTGACGGCAACGCCCGCATCGGGCGTTGCCGGTGTGAGTTCAAAATTCTGCGCGACGACTTCCCCGATCTCCGTCCGTTTCGGCAGCCACCGGCTCCACCAAGTGGGTGCACGCTGCGGGGGTGCCGACTCGTCTTCAATGACCGCTGCGTCAGGCTTCGGAATATCCGCGTTGCCGCGCATGTCCACGCGCAGCCACTCCATGTCGATGGACGGAACTTTCCACACGCCATTCCAAGCCGCATTCCAATCCAGCGAGGCTTGCACACCATCGGCTTCGATTTGTTTCCAGGCCTGACCTGCCGCGGAATCCAACATGATCTTGCCAGAAAAAACATTCGAGCCCGACCAGGTCATCGGTTCGATGACAGCTCGCGCGTGAAGACTGGCGCCGACCTGATTGGCCAGCATCAATCGGCAGGATTCACTCTTCAGATAACTCTTAACCCATGCGGATACCATCCAGCTTGCAATGAGCAGCAAGGCAACGACGGTAACGCCCAGCCAGGCCAGCAACTTGAACCAACGGCCATTTTTCTTTGCGCGTGACTTCATGAAAAAACAGGAGGAATTTCGGGAGACGGAGAACGCTCGCACAACTTTCGCTCGCCAGCCCAGTTAATTTTGCTTTAATCCAAATTCAAGACCTTCCCTTCACCCATGCTCGAAATTCGCAACATCACGATCAGTCTGGAACGCGACGGTGAGGACTTCATGCTCTTGAATGATGTCTCATTCAATGTTCCACCGGGACATCTCATGGCCATAGTCGGATCCTCGGGCTGCGGCAAGACCACGCTGATGAAAACCATCGCCGGCCTCAAGCAGGAAGACAGCGGTGAAGTTCGCTGGGATGGGCGTAATCTGGCGCATGAAGGCGACCTGCATCCCTCGGAACTCGGCTTTGTTCCGCAGTTCAGTATCGCCCACGATCTGCTCACTGTGGAGGAGTGCATCGCCAGCGCCGTCGCGCTACGCACCCGTCAGCCTGATGTGGAAACAGCGGATGCCCTGATCTCCGAAACCCTCTCGCAAACGGGCCTTACCGCACTGGCGGACCGACAGGTAAAAGTTCTCTCCGGCGGCCAGAAGCGCAGACTCGGACTGGCCTTGGAGCTGGTCACCAATCCCGCTCTGTTGCTCTGCGATGAAGTCACCAGCGGCCTCGATCCCAAATCCGAACGCGAGATCACGCAACTGCTCCATGACCTCGCGCGGCAGAACGACCAGCGGATCGTCATCAACGTCACTCACAGCCTCGCCAACCTCTCGCTCTACGACACCATCCTCGTCATGCATGAAGGCTGTGTCGTCTATCACGGGCCACCGCGCGCCCTGAACCACTACTTCAGCATCGAGCACGCCGAGGACGTGTATCCCAAGCTCGCGCGCCGTGGTGCCGAGCGCTGGGCCGCTTCCTGGAGCCGGCACCAGGATTCCTATTACGAGGCCTACGGTCTCTCACGCAAACCCAAGGAAGAGACCTCAAATACGATCATCATATCGGATCGCGCCCCCGAAAAAATTCACCTCGATTCACTGAAGTCCTCGGACGACGAAGATGTTTCTGACCCCAAGCCTTTCTCGGAAAAAGACGAAAAAAATGAGGACGAATCAAAAAATGATTCGAAAAAGCAAGAAGAGGAAAATGTGAAGCGCCCCGAGATCAAGCCAGAGTTCCGGCTGCCAGGCCTCTTTGCCCAAACCCGGGAACTTCTCAGCCGGCGCTGGCTTATTTTCCGACGTGATCGCGCCCAAGTATGGCTGCATGCCGCCATGCTGCTCGGGTTCCCGCTGCTGGTCGTCATCTTCGGCTTTCAGGGCATCAAGCCGCTCTCGAAGCTCAATGACCGTCCAGACAAGGACTTTGCCGTGGAGATCAAAGCCCGCCAAGCTCACGAAGCGGAACTGCTCAAAAGCGGCGGCCTGATCTCCGGCCTCGTCATGTTCCAGGTCGTGCTGGTCACCCTCATGGCCTCGAACAGCGCCGCGCGCGAAATCGCAGGCGAGCGCGAAATCTTGGAGCGCGAACGGCTCGGTGGACTGCGCCCATTTGCCTATCTCTTGAGCAAGATTCTTTTCCTCGGTGCCTTCGTTCTCGCGCAGGCACTCTGGATGGGGCTGTTCGTGGACATGATCTGTCACGGCATACCGGGAGATTTATTCGTCAAACTCGGACTGCTGGTCATGGCCTCCGCCGCGATGACTTCCATCTGTCTCGGCATCTCCGCCCTCATGCGTTCGCCGGAAAAGGCGACCATTCTCAGCATCTATCTCGTGGGCTTTCAGCTTCCGCTCAGCGGTGCCGTGCTCTCACTGCCCAAGGTCATGGCTCCCGTCGTCCAGCCGCTCATTGCCGCTTTCTGGAGCTGGTCAGGCAGCCTGCACACCCTGCGCGAAAGCGCGCCAGACTTCCATTCCGCCGTGTTGAAGGTAACTTCTTCTGAGCTTGTCCCCCCTTCACTGGCGCTGTTTGTCCTCGGCATACATGTCGTCGTTGGATTGACACTGGCCTACGCCGGGACAAAACATTCGCAATGGGATTAAAGAAAACTTTCCGCAACGAAGGGTTGCGTGTTAAGTTTCACACTCCACAGAATCCCCCTTCCACCTTTCCACCCGAATCATAGATGGCACGCCGCGCCAAGTCCTCCGTCAATCCCCTTCACTTTCTGGCCATCGCCGGCGCCATTGCCCTCATCGCCGTCGGCGGCTACTTCATACTGGGTCGCAAATCCGACAATGGCTATGCCGGCGTCACGGAACTGAGCGTGCATGAATATCTGCAAAATTCGAACGCCCTGAGCAATAACACCTACCGCATCGAAGGCGTCGTCGAAGAACGGCTCGATAACTGGCGCTCCAATGAAGGCCGCATCTTCAGCATCGTCGTGGAATCCAATGGAGAGACTTCCCCGCTCGCCGTCTTCGTCCCCGCCAATTTCAACGGCACCAACATCCAGCGCGGCCAGCGTTTCAAATTTAAAGTCACCGTCCAGGCTGAGACCGGCGTATTGGAAGTGAAGGAACTCAGCAAGTCTTGATGGCCGCGCCATAAGCTGGCCTTGTGTTTAAACGGGATAAGATTAAATTAACTCATCATCCATGAAGACGCTCCTTCGCCTAACACTTCCTGTCGTGTGTCTCCTGCCCACGGTATTTTTCGCCCAAGTGCTTCCCCAAGGAGGTGGCGGAGGTGGCGGACAGCAGCCCTCATCCAATCAAGATACCAGCCCGGCCCCGCAAAAGAAAAAAAAGGACAACCTCCTCGGAGATGCCCTTCCCTTCATGGATCCAGGTTCCGAGACAGTGCAGTGGGACGGAAAGATGTTCAGCATCACCAATAACCGGGTGTTCCGGGCCTTGCTGGAAACTTATCTGGCCGCACCGCAGGCCAATGGCCCCGAGGATCAGGCTTATCGCGAAATCCTTGATCAGATAACCAAATTTCTCTCGCCAAATCACCCCGGCGGCGCCGACCTGCCCAACGCCGTGGCACTTCTCCCCGCAGCCGCGCAATACAAGGCGGACGCCAAACTTTGCGACTCTCTCGCCAATGCCATCTGGGGTGTGTGGCTCGCCCAGAAAAACGTCGTGCAACTGCGCAAAACCAATGACGCCATGAAACAAAGCATCACCACGATGCATTTCCACGCCGAGCATCACACCGCGCCAATTTCCACACGCGGTGCGACTCCCGTTGGCGGCGGTGGTGGTGGCAAAGGCGGTAATGGCGGCGGCGGGAATCAAGGCTCGAGCGCTCAATCAGATGCCGGTCAGCTCGGACTGATTGCCAGCTACATCAAAAACATTGCCGAATACGATGTCAAGATGAAGGCCAATGAACTCGCGATGGGTCTCTCGCAGACAACCGCAAAACTAGAGTTCCAAGCCCTCATGCTCCAGTTCGCCGTGCAACGCCGTTTCGAGCACGTCGTCATGGCCTGCCGTTTCTACCGTAACATCTTCAACAACGATCCCCAAGGCGTCCTCCAGCTCAACAAAGGATCGGATGCGGAAAAAATGTTTGCCACCAGCCTCGGCACCTCGCCCACCGTCGGCACCCTCGACTCCTTTGCTAATGAAATGATCGGCAAGGTGGACACCGCAGTGCAGGCATTCGACAACTTGCTCGCGCGTGGCGACATCGCCAGCGCCAGCCAACGCATCAGCGAAGCCTTCATGGTAGGCGAATACCTTCCCCGTGTTCAACGTGTCCCTTCAACAAAGAAGCTTCTCGTGCTCGACTTCACACGCGACTCCAACCAGCTCATCTCCGCGATGGAAGTAAAAGACTACACGCTCGCCGAATCTCTTGTGAACAAGATGCGCTCGCAGGCCAAGGACTTCGATTACAGCAAACCGCAGGCCGTCATCGAGACCGCGCGCACCGTCAGTGACATGCACCTCAACAAAGCCAAGGTCTGCGCGATGAAGGGAGACCAGAATGGCAGTGCCGACGCTCTCGGAGAAGCCGCAATGATGTGGCCCACCAATCCCAAGCTCAAGGAGTTCACCAACATGATCGGAGTGAATGCCGATGTGAAAACTCAGGCCGCGCTCGATCTCGACCGCCTCCTCAGCCAGCGCAACTACCGCCAAATCTACAACGATCAGGGCCGCTACCTCGCCGCAGTGATGGATGACGCCGGACGGCAGGAATCTTTGAAAAAAGTCCTCACGGACATGAACAAGGTCAACCTTGTCATCGCCGCTGCCACTGCCAACGCCCAGCACGGCAATCTTCCCGGCGCGTGGGAAACGATCGAAAAAGCCTACCAGGAATTCCCCGAAGATCCCGAGGTCACCCGCCTGCGTTCAGACTTCAGCGTGAAAGCCACCGAGTTCGTCGGTGCGCTGCAAAAAGCCAAGGCCCACGAAGATCGCAAACAGACTGGCTCCGCACTCGCTTGGTATCTCAAGGCCCGCAGCCAATACCCGCGCAGCGAGTTCGCCAGCGAAGGCGTCGAACGCATTGTCGGCAATCTTCATGGCGGACAGAAAGATCAGTAACATGACTTCAAATATCCGTCTTATCCTTGCATGGGGAACTCTTGCTCTGATCTCGTGCGGAACTGTAAAGCCCGACGATAAATTGCAAAAAGTTTTAACGGGCGATATTTTTAACAGCGCTGAAATCAATCCCGCCGATGAGAAAATGCGCGAGCAACACGCCCGGGAAAATGAGCGTATCTTGCCGCACAAGGAAGAACAAAAGGGCGTGGGGCTGAAGATGGAGTTCTGATCTCAGCCAACTCCGGCGACGCTGGCCACAGCCATTTGCGCCGTGTGACTCAAACTCACACGCATCTCACGGATGCCAAGTTCAGCGGCCTTTTGCGAAGCGCCGCCGTGCAGCAAGATGGATGGCAGACCCCTCGCATCACGCCGGACTTCAATGTCCCGCCACGTCACGCCTTCAGCCAGCCCGGTGCCGAGCGCCTTGGCCACCGCCTCTTTCGCGGCAAAGCGAGCCGCATAATGAATCGCAGGCGCGGCGCAAGAATCACAATAGGAAATCTCATCCTCAGTGAATACTCGCCCTTTAAAAAGATCACCGGATTTTTCCAGCAACGCGAGAATGCGCGGCACCTCAACGAGATCAAGACCTAGTGAAATCAAGTTCATCCGCGATAGCCCCTCAGCACGGCAAGCATCTCCCGCACCGATTCGCGAAGTCCCACGGTGACGGCACGCGATACAAGGTGATGCCCAATGTTCAACTCCGCCAAATGCGGCAAGGCAAAAAGTTCACACACATTGCCCGTCGTCAGACCATGTCCGGCGTTGACCTGCAAACCAAAACTGTGCGCGAGTTCTGCCGCATCCTTCAATCGTGAAATTTCTCCATTGCGCTCCGCGCCCGTGCAATTCGCAAACGTCCCCGTGTGCAGCTCCACCATGTCCGCGCCGCAGTCCGCAGACGCCCGCATGTGATCGCCCACGGGATCAACAAAGAAACTCACGCGCGTGCCATTGGCCTTCAATCGCGCCGTCGTTACCTTCAATGCCGCCGCATATGCGCTGACATCTAGCCCGCCTTCCGTCGTGATCTCCTGGCGGTTCTCCGGCACCAGACAAACAAAGTCCGGCTTCAATGCCAGGGCGATGTCCACGATCTCCGGCGTGTTGCCCATTTCCAAGTTCAGCTTCACGCGAAGTTCGCGCTTCAGCAGCCAGACATCCGCATCTTGAATGTGGCGCCGGTCCGCGCGCAGATGCACCGTGATCGAGTCCGCGCCCGCCTCCTCACATACGCGCGCGGCGTCCAGCACTGATGGCTCCGCATTCAACGATTCCGGCATCCTCGCATACCGCGCCTGACGCAGCGTGGCAACGTGATCAATGTTAACGCCAAGGAGTAACATGGGTTAAAAGTAAGTTATAGGTTATGAGTAAAGGGTTATGGGAAAAATACGGTTGCAAATAACTCATATCTCATAACAAATAACCCTAAATCCGGGATCGAGAACCACATCAAATTCACCTAAATGGTGAGAGCCAGCTTTTTCACAAACCTCTCATCATTAGTGTCTATTTGTGTTCATTCGTGGTTTAATTTTTCTTTTTTAGAATAACCCATCACTTTTTCAATGCTTGAAATGCCGATGCTCAGTGAAGACCATCGCCACCTTGCGCTCGTTCGCGGCGGCGATAACTTCCTTGTCTTTGACCGAACCGCCGGGCTGAATCGCACTGGTCGCACCTGCTTCCGCGCAGGCGATGAGTCCGTCTGGAAATGGAAACATGGCATCACTTCCGACCGCGCTGCCCTGCAATGAAAGCCCGGCTTGCTGTGCTTTCCAGATCGCGATGCGGCAAGAGTCCACGCGGCTCATCTGGCCGGCACCGATGCCGAGCGTGCGATCATGCTGCGCGAAGACGATGGCGTTTGATTTGACGTGCTTCACCACTCTCCAGGCGAATCTCATGGCCTCGATTTCTTCTTTGGTGGGCGGGCGTTCGGTGACGACTTTGTCCTCGATGCCTTCGAGACCCAGCGCCTTGATGTCGCTGTCCATGACCATAAGCCCGCCCGGAGCACTGCGAATCACAGGCTGCTGAAGCGCTTCCAACGCACCGGGCAGCATCTGCATCAGACGGAGGTTTTTCTTCTTCTGCAAGAGGGCACGAGCATCGGCCTCGTATTCCGGCGCGATGATGATCTCTGTGAAAATCTCACCAATGATCTTGGCCAAGCCCATGGTCATCGGTCGATTGATGACGATCACGCCGCCGAACGGAGCCTGCTTGTCCGTCTCGAACGCCTTTTCCCAAGCCTCGCGCAAATCCTCGTCCGCGCAGCCCACGCCGCATGGATTTGTGTGTTTCAAAATGGCCACCGTGGGACGGCGAAACTCCAGCACGAGAGCCGCAGCGCTCTCGATGTCGAGCACGTTCGTGTAACTCAATTCCTTGCCGTGCAACTTGGCAAAGCAGTCGCCAAAGTTGCCATAAAGCGCGGCCTTCTGATGCGGGTTGTCACCGTAGCGCAGTTCGCTGTGGAGCGGCAGACTCAGATTGAAACTCTTCGCGCATTCTTGCTCCTTGTTCAAGTAACGCGCGATGGCTCCATCATATGCTGCGGTGCGTTGAAAAACTTTTGTCGCCAACCGCTCGCGCGTGGAAAGCGTGCTGTCCCCTTCGTTCTCCTTCATCTCCGCGAGCACCACCGCATAATCGGCGGGGTCCGTGATGACCGTAACGCTCTGATAATTCTTCGCTGCCGAGCGAAGCATGGACGGCCCGCCGATGTCGATGTTCTCAATGGCTTCATCCAGCTCGACGCCGGGCTTAGCTATCGTTTCCTCGAAGGGATACAAATTCACCGCCACCAGATCAATCGGCGGAATGTCGTGCTTTGCCGCCTGCTTCTGATGATCTTCCAAATCACGACGCTGAAGCAAGCCACCGTGAATGCGCGGATGCAGGGTTTTCACGCGACCGTCAAAGCATTCCGGGAAGCCGGTGTAATCGGAGACTTCCGTCACGGTCAGTCCCTTGGACTTGAGATGCTTCGCCGTGCCTCCGCTGGAGATAATTTCCACGCCCATGCTGGCGAGGCCTTTGGCAAAATTGGTCAGACCCGATTTGTCGGATACAGAGAGAAGCGCGCGTTTGATGCTCATTCAGATAGGGGTCGATTCGTTGGCGAGCGGTTGAATTTAGAGGGGATTGCCACTCTGGAAAGGGATTTGTTCCGCCCTCAAGTCACGCGCCAAGGCTTACACACCAAAACCATGGGAAATGCCTAGTTTACTGAGGGATCCGCAGGATGGGCTACAAGATCGGTGATGAGTGGCGGATGCTGGCAAGGCGAGAGCGAGGCGGCTATTGAAGAATAACCAACGAGCGATCAACGCAGTTAGCAGCCGTCAATCGCGCCGAGATTGTAGTCCATCCTGCGGATTCCTCAGTAAGATGCGTTGAAAATAAAATCTGCCTCGTCGTTATTTTATCTCGACTCTTATGCAGACAGTGAATTAGCATCACCTGCAAAAGGCACGGCGGACATCTGCGGACATCCTAGTGTTGGCTG
>JAYVQB010000167.1:0-8568 GCA_043757085.1 Verrucomicrobiota bacterium | reverse complement strand
CAGAATTGCCGGATGATTTTTTTGATCGAGTTGCGCGCCGCAGGAAATATTACGAACATTATTACGGCTGGCAGTGGCCGATTGATCGTGAACTCCTGCCCAAGCAGGGTGAGGTTACATTGCGGGCCTATGCCTACGATAGAAGCAAAAGAAGAATCCGGGAGTTGCAACGCGAAGTCCGGCTGGCTCCTCCGAAGCCGTGACAGCTATTCTGCCGGGTTCCGGGTAATTTCCTTCAGCAACAAATTCCTCTGGGGCGGCAGCGCGCGATGAAAATAATCATGCAACAAGGCTGCGCCGCCGCTTTGCACGGCTCCTAATCCCAGTTCCTCGCAGAGCTTGTTTTCAAAACGCTGCACGAGTTTCGCGCCCGGTTCATGTTCCTCCAGATAATCAAGGCTAAGCCGCAGCAGTTCGTGCAAGCCGCCTAGTGGCGACTCTTTTTCCGCCACCATCTCAATGAGTCTTGAAAAATAAGTCGCCGCGAGCACGCGGGCGTAGCTGTTGCGCAGATGAAGCCGCGCGTTGTTGAGATGCGCCTCTTTCAGAGTGTGCAGATCAGATTTGTGGCTCCGCAAGAAAACGACTTCGCAAGTGACGAAGAGATCAAGCCGTCCTGTGAAGGGCGACTTCGGACGTAGTGCTCCCTTGGCTACGGTCTTGAACAGGCCCTGCTCCGCCGAGCACCAGTGGACTATGAGGCTCGTCTCGGTGAGGCGCTGGCGGTTGATGAGGATGGCGGTGGCGGATTCCACGAGGGGAAGATAGAAGACTTCAAGACAGAAGACACAAGACTTTGATTCTTGCATCCAGTTCTTGATTGCGTCACCGGCTGCTCTAAATAGTGCTCGCATGGACAAGACCAATACCGCGATCACCGATATGCAAGCCTTCGATACCGACAGCCTCAAGGCGCGGCTTGGTGCGCTCCGGAGGTATCTTTGACGTCCCCACCTTGAAATCCGAACTCGCGGAGCTGGAAGAAAAACTCACCACGCCTGATTTCTGGAACAGTCAGGAAGCCGCTCGCAAGGTCATTGATCGCGTCAACGTCATCAAAAATAAAATCCTTCCGCTCGAAGCTCTCGAGCGCAAGTTGGAGGATTTTCATGTGCTGGGTGAAATCGCCGTGCATGAAGACGATGTGGCGACTTGGAATGAAGTCGGCAAGGAGTTCAAAGCGATGGAGCACGAACTGGCGGAATTTGAATTGCAGCAGCTTCTCTCCGGCGAATACGACAAGAGCGGCGCTTTCGTCACCATTCACTCAGGTGCGGGCGGCACGGAAGCCTGTGACTGGGCGGACATGCTACTGCGCATGTTCAAACGCTTTTGTGAACGCAGCGGTTGGAAAGTGGACATGGTGGATTTCGCTTCCGGCGAAGAAGTCGGCGTGCGCAGCGCGACCTTTCAAGTCTCGGGCGATTACGCCTACGGCAAGCTGAACTGCGAGCGTGGGGTGCATCGTCTGGTGCGCATCAGTCCGTTCGATGCGGCGAAGAAAAGGCACACATCATTCGCCAGCGTGGACGTGGTGCCGGACATCCCGGACGACGGCGGCGTGGAGTTGAACGAAGCGGACATCAGGTTTGAAACCTATCGCGCGGGCGGCAAGGGCGGCCAGAACGTGAACAAAGTCGAGACCGCCGTGCGCCTCATTCACGAACCCACCGGCATCATCGTGAACTGCCAGGTGCAGCGCAGTCAGGGGAAGAATCGCGAGATGGCCATGCACATGCTCAAGGCGAAACTTTATCAGTTGGAAGAGGACAAAAAGAAATCCGAGATGGAGCGGCAGTATGGCGAAAAAGGCGACGTCGCCTGGGGTAGCCAAATCCGCAGCTACGTCTTCCAGCCTTATCAAATGGTCAAAGATCACCGCACCGGAGAAAAAACCGGCAACGTGCAGCAAGTCATGGACGGCGATCTCGATGCATTCGTCGAAGCCAAGCTGCGCGGTCGCAAAGCTGGCGAGAGTGATGCGGCGGATGATGAGTGAAGGTAGCCCGCGAGTCCCATCGCGGTTATTCGATGTTTCCCATTACACCGAGCTTTCTCCGGGGCATGACCATGGAACGATAAATACTTGTCACGGCTTCAAGTTGGCGGCAGGTGTCGGCGACTGCATCTTGAAGATACGGGTGCTTTTCGTGGATAAAATTCCGACGCTCATATAATAGGTCGCAGACACGCTGTAGTTCCGTGATCTCGTAAGGTAGGGAAATTTGCAGGAAAGTATCCAAGGTTCCCGCTACTTGCGCCAAGGCCAAATGAATGGCCAGGCTGCCGTTGATGAGTTGAATTTCCGCTTCAGTGCCAGAGACAGTTTGGGCAATCTTTTCATCCTTTCCTTTTCTGAAAAAAATCTGAAAGAACCGGCCAAACCAGTTATTGCTCTCTTCAGTTCTATGCAGGTTACTGACGTGATAGACAATTTCCCTACGCCAAGCGCTTCGAACCTCGAAAAGCTCACGTCCCAGTTGGTGAAGTTCCCAGCGTGTCCCTTCACTTTGTTCCAGATGTAGAATTTCTTTGGCCTGATGATAAACACCAAAAATCTTAATAGATAAAGGAAAAATCTCCATTCCCAGTTCATTTTTCTTCAGCTTTTGGAGGTGTTCACCAGTGCGTGCGCAGTTTTAGCATTGGTCTCTTTCCTCTGAATTATCCTACTCAATACTCAATAAACCATCCATCATACTGGCACTACAAGTCCTTCTGCTTGGGCGAGTCCTTTCTGGGTGCCGTCGAAGGTAGGAATTTCTTTGCGCCTAAATGTTGTCATCATTAAGGTGAGAGATTACATTCACGGAGAATATATTGGCCATGCAGCATCGTCACCTTAATCACCAAGAATTCAGCCTCGCTGGGGTGGATGACATCATTCGCCGCGGTGGATGGCGTGATTGGGTGGAGCTTCGGCGCGCGGCCCATCGTGATCAGACAGTGCTTGCACGCATTCAGCGGATTTGTGATGCGGCGCAGAATTGCGGAACACAGGAAGGCGGGCAACGACTCACGTTTTGGAGGAAATATGCCCAGCGATTTGTTGCCACCGTGGGATGAAGTTCTCTCTGCCGCAGCTAGGCTCCAAATGTTGATGCCTGGTTCTGTGCTTGTTGGCGGGACTGCCGCCGCCGTGTTTGCGGGTCATCGGCATTCGCGTGATGCTGATCATGTTGTTACTGATTTGCGTGTTCGGTTTGAAGATGTTTTGGCCGATCTGGAATCTGTGGCGGGCTGGCGCACGGCGCGAGTGAGCCGCCCGGTGCTCATCCTCGGTAGCCTCGATGGCATTGAGACCGGTATTCGACAACTGATTCGCGAGGTTCCGCTGGAGACTTGTGACATCGAGGTAAGCGGACAGCGGCTCCGTCTTCCAACTGAGCCGGAGATGCTGCGTATCAAGGCGGTTCTCGTGCTCAAGCGCAACGCGACGCGCGACTACGTTGATCTGGTGGCCATGACAGATCATCTGGGCTTGAAGACCGCGGTAGAGGCATTGCGCACGTTTGATCAATTATATCCTCAGCCAGATGGAGGTTCGGCAGTTCAGCAATTGGCTATTCAACTAGCCGCTCCTCAGCCTTACGATCTCGAAGGAACCAGCCTCGCGGAATACAAGCACCTTGCCGCTCGTTGGCATGACTGGTCTGCCGTTTGCGCCGTCGCGGCTAATCTTGCCGCAGCGATTCTGGACCAGATTCTCGATTCACGTTTTTAGAACTTTGTTTGCACAACTCGCGCATCCTTCTAGCGTGCGATCATGCAGGTGGATGTCATCACTCTTTTCCCGGAGATCGTTTCCGTGCCGCTCGGCGCGAGCATGATGGGGCGTGCTCAGGAGCGCGGGTTGCTTAAACTGGCGGTGCATGATTTGCGCGAGGAGGGATTGGGCAAGCATCGGCAGGTGGATGATGTTCCCTACGGCGGAGGGCAGGGGATGGTGTTGCGCCCGGAACCGGTTTTCAGCGTGCTGGAGAAAATTAAAAAGCCGCGAAGTCGCGTGCTGCTGATGACCCCGCAGGGGAAGCGGTTCGATCAAGCCACGGCACGGCGGCTGTCAGCCGAGGAGCATTTGATTGTCATCAGCGGTCACTACGAGGGCATGGATCACCGGATTGTGGAGAGTTGCGTGGATGAGGAGTTGTCGATTGGTGATTATGTTCTGACGAATGGAGCCATTGCCGCCGTGGTGGTCATTGATGCTATTGTGCGATTGCTGCCCGGCGTGCTGGGCGATGAAAACTCTGCCATCGAGGAATCATTTGGCGCAACGGGTTTGCTGGAATCGCCCCACTACACCCGTCCGGCGGAGTGGCGGGGGATCAAGGTGCCCGATGTTTTGCTTTCTGGCGATCACGGCAAAATCGCCCAGTGGCGAGCCGATAAGTCCTTGGAGCGGACACGGACGAACCGCCCGGATTTGTTGCCGCCATCGTAAACGCCCTAATGCCAGATATGGACAAGCGGCAGGAGCGGGTTTAGATTCCCCGCCCGATGGTTTCCTCGATGCGTCCTTTAATCCTCATTCTCTCCGCGCTGCTCATGGCCGGGGCCACGTTCGTGTCCGCTCAAGCAGGCGGGGACGCGGGCGATCTTTATTTCAAGGGTTATCTCCAGTTTACCGAGGCGGAGCGCATGGAGAAGGCGGGTGATTTGCAAAACGCCTATCAGAAATTACTTCAGGCCCAGCAAAACATCGGCTCCGTGGCGCGAACTTCCCCGGGCTGGCAGCCGGAGATTGTCGGCTATCGCCTGAAAATGATTGATCAGGCATTGCAGCGTCTTTCGGGGGCCGCAGTCATAGCAGTTCCATCAACTCCATTGCCGTTACCCAATACCTCTAGTGGCACGCTACTTCCAAACGCCCAACCGCCGACAGGGATCGTGAACCCGCTCGATTATATCAACCAGCAGTTTCAGGCATTGCAAAAACAGAATGCCGAGATGCAATCGAAGCTCAAACTCTACGAAGACGGCTACACCAATGCGCTGCGTGATCGACAAAAGTCAGAGCAGGATCGTGCGATTCTGTCCCAGCAATTGCAGGACATCAATCAGCGCATCGACAAGATGGCCAAGGACGCTGCGGCCAAGATCACGGGTGCCGAGCAACAACTGCAAAAGCTCCAGAATGAATATAAGATGGTGGCTGACATGATGGCCTCACGCGATAGGCAGCTTGAGGATAAGGACAAGACCATTGCTTCTTTGGAAAATGAAAAGAAGGCGCTTTTTGTGGACAGTAAGTCCAATGCGGAACGAATGAAGCAATTAGAGAATGAAGTCGCCAGTCTGAAAGCAAATGGCAACAAGCCGGGTGATTACGGCAGAATCTTGACTGAGAATACGCGGCTCAAGCAGGAACTGGAAGTCGCGCGTCAGCAGGTGGAGACTCTCAAAACATCAGGCGAGAAAAAGGATGTAGAAATTGCCACGCTGAAAAGTCAGATTGCAGGCATTCAGACCGATCTCGTCAAGTTGCGTCAGGAAAACAACGTCTATCAGAGTCAGGTGGCTGATCTCACGCTAAAGCTCAAGGAGATGGATGCCACCACTCCAGCGGGGCAGGCGCCGAAACTGGCCAAGGATAATGCCATGCTGCGCAATATCATTATGCGTCATCTTCGCATGCAGGAGAGACAGCGTCAGGCGAAGGAGTTGGTCATTGCCGAAATGAAAAAAATGGAGCACTCTTCCAAGCAGATGATGGAGAATCTGGAGGAGATGACCAGCGCGAAGATCATCCTGACGATGGATGAAGAACCTTTGTTTACCGCGCCGCAACTCAAGGAGATCATTGATGCCAACGGCGTTCGCGCCACCTTGATGGCCGTCAGCGGCAAGACGAAGGATTCTCGCGACAAGAGTATCGGCACCAACAATAAGGACAAAGACAAGGGGAAGCCCAACTCGACGACAGCCACCGCGGAAGAAAAAATTCTCGCCGAGGCGATTAAGGCGCAACAGAAAGGCGACATGAAAGCCGCCGAGCAATTATATCAGGATGCCTTGCGAGCCAATCCCAAGAACACTTCCGTGCTTCTCAGTCTTGCCGCACTAAAACAGCAGCAGAAAAAATACGATGACGCCAAGGTTCTGCTCCAAAAATGCCTCGTGTATGACCCTGAAAACCACCTAGCTCTCTACCGTCTCGGCGTCTGCCATTTCCAGCAAGGGAATCTGCCGGAGGCGATGACGAGCCTTGAACAAAGCCTTGTGAAAAACGGCGACAATGCTCGGGCGCATCACTATCTAGGCATCATCGCCAACCGGATGAACAATCACCAGCGCGCCGAGTCCGAGTTCAAACAAGCTCTGGCCATCGACCCGCAGGACGGCGACGCGCATTTTAACCTCGCCGTGCTCTATGCCACCTCCAATCCTCCCGACTGGCTGGCGGCGAAGAAGCATTATAAAGTCGCTCTCGAACGGGGCATCAAATCGGACGCCACTCTTGAAAAACTTCTTCACAAAGAAGACAACACCGCCGAAGAAACTCCGAAGGTTGAGAAGTCCACCGCAGCCGTGCCTTGATTTGCGGCCAGGGTGAGTTTGTAACGGGCATAAAAAACCATTGACCCGATGCGGGGCGAGCGGTTACATCTCCGCCCCTTTCAACCCGCACCATCCCCATGCTTGAGTTCCTCCGCCGACATCACAAAACTTTCTGGATCGTAGTCACTGCTGTCGTCATCATTGCCTTCACCTTCTTTGGCAGTTTCACGAAGACTGGCAACCGTGGTGGACACACGGCGGATGACACCGCCATCGCCATTTACGATCGGGAGTATTCCTATGCAGAGATTGGCCGTCTCCAACGCAACTACCGCATAGCTGCCGGACTGATGCTCCCCGGGACTGAGCGTTATTATGCATCGGATCTCGTCAACATTGCCAATCTGTTTCGCAAACAGGAAGACGGTCGTCCTCTGGAGATGGTGGGTGCGCCCCTGGATTTTGCCATCAATCTTCTGGTGCTTCGCGAGGAGCTTGAGAAAAAAGGCATCCGTGCATCCGATGCGGAGGTTAAGGAAAGATTTAAACAGCTCCCGGTTTTCCAGACGGAAGGGCAGTTTGATGCCGCCAAAGCCGAAGCCTTTGAAGGCAACCTCGGTTCCTTCGGCATGAACGTGAACGATGTTTACGAATTGCTGCGCGACTGGATTGGCTATCAGAGGCTCCAGCAACTCGTCTCCGGCAACGTGGTCGCCACGCCCGATATGTCGAACCAGTTCTACTCCGCCACACGCCAGACCATCAAGGTCTCCAGCATTCCCTTTGCACTCGATTTATTCAAGAAAGACGCGCAGGTCAGCGACGACGAGATTAAGAAATATTACGAGGAGAAAAAAGAGGCATATAAGACGCCGGAGCAGCGCGCCGTGAGTTACGTCTTCTTTGAGAACCCCAAAGATATCGATAAGGTTTCCGCCAGTGAGCGGATGAGCAAGAACAATGAGTTCGGAAAAAAGGTTCAGGACTTTTCGGTGGAGAGCATCGCCGAAGGGGCGAATTTTGACGAACTGGCCAAGAAATTTGCCGTTGAGGTCAGGAAAGCCCCCGCGTTTTCCTTCAGCAATATGCCGGAAGACATGAAGAAGGACATGACATTGATCTTCGAAATCTTCCGCAATAACCCTCAGACCCATCCCGTGAGTGACGCAGTGAAAGCCGAGAACGGCTATTACTTCTTCAAGGTCACGGAGATCAAGGCTCCGCAGCAGCAGGAACTCAAGGAAGCGCAGGAAAAAATCAAGGAGACCCTTGTCGCCCAGAAGGCGCAGGAAACCATGATGAAAGCCGCTAATGATGCGCGGAAGAAACTGGCTGACGCCATCAAGGCAGGAAAGAAATTTGAAGAAGCCGCCAAGGAAGCCGGCCTCGAACCGCAGACCCTGCCGGAATTCGCGCCCATGGAACCCCTCAAGGATATCGGAAATGGGGACAAGATTGCTGGCGAAGCCCAAAAGACCCCGGCTGGAAGTTTCACCAAACCGATCTCGACCGAGAATGGCGTGCTGCTGGTATTTGTGCAGTCGAAAGAACTTCGCAAGAACGCTGACAGCCTCAAGTCGCGGGAAAGCATCACTCAGTCATTGAGTCATTTCAGCCAGAACGAAGTCTTTCGCGCCTGGTTCGGCAAACGTCGTGACGAAGCGCGGGTGGTTCCGCACTTCAAGGCCTGAGTCCTGCCGTGAATGACATCATCGCGCAGCGAGACAGTTTCTTCGACGATGCCAGCGGCCTTGTGGCCATTGGCGAGATTGAGGAGGCGGTGAAGCTCTACCGCCGCTGCGTAGAACTGGATTGCGATTTTTTTGAAGGCTGGCATGCGCTGGGCATGGCACTGCTGAGATCGGGCAATGTGAAGGAAGCCATCGGCGCGGGCATGATGGCCACCACGCTGAAGCCAAACGACTTGCTGGCCTGGACTGCGCTTTCGCAAATGTATGTTAAGAACGGCCAGATCGCCGAGGCCGAGGACGCCAAAGGCAAGGCACGCATTTTGTCTCTCGGTGGCAAGGTTGTGAAGTAGCAAGGGCATCCTGCCCTTGCAGTGGA
>JAYVQB010000166.1:0-8613 GCA_043757085.1 Verrucomicrobiota bacterium | reverse complement strand
GATGAAAATTTCATGAGGCAAGCAAGTATCTCTGGGGCTGTAATAATTTCAGAATGGAAAGTTTCTGCTGCACGAAGTCGGCGAGGGTATAGGAATCGAGCACATCAAGAAAGGCCGTGCGGGCTTCCATCAACGCGCCCATCAGCCGACAGGCGGGCGTCAGGCGGCAGGTGTTGGTCTTGGGGTTGAAGCATTCCACCATGTCCAGATTGCTCTCGGCGCAGCGGATCACCTCGCCGATGCAGATGTCCTCCGGCTTGCGCCCAAGCATGATGCCGCCGGTGCGCCCGCGGGTGTTGCGCAGGTAACCTTGCTTTCCGAGAAAGTGGACGATTTTCACGAGGTGATGCTGGGAGATGCGATAAGCGGCTGTGATCTCGCTGAGCGTCACCTTTTCTCCGTCACGTGCGGCAGCAAAGATCAAAACGCGGAGTGAGTAGTCGGTGAAGCGGTTGAGTTCCATGGTAAGGAGCTATATGTGTATTACGAATGCAAGTTAATACTCTATCACTGATAGAGCCCGTTAAGGAATTACAAGCAGGGAACAAGCCATTATACGAGGGAACAGCGACTATGACGCGCAGTCATTGCGCATTGAATCCCAAGATGTGCGCATCACCAGATGCGGCAATCAGCAGAAAGTATTGAGCGCGAACCGCCAACGCGCCCGGTTCATGACCCGGCCCAAGGCGATCCATTGTTTTTCAAAGGCAGTCTGAGGATAAGGAAATTCATCATCTGGCCAGTCGATTCGTGTAAATGCGGGCCGATCGGACATCACTTCGAGCGCGTTCTCAAAGAAATCCGCATCGTCTGATTTCAACAAAAACTCGCCTCCCGGCACCAGCACACGCTCAATGCCGTCGAGAAATTCCGGCTGGTTGATGATGCGGTGTTTGCGATGTGATTTTTTCGGCCACGGATCTGGGCAAAGCAGATGCGCCCGGGAGACGCCTTTTGTTGGGAGCAACCAACCGACGCTGTAACTGCTCTCCAGCCGGAGCACGCGAGCATTCGTCAGTCCCGTCCTTCGGATGTGGCGCGCGGTCTTATCGACGCGACCCAGCAGGCGCTCCAGTCCGAGGAAGTTTCGCTCCGGATGACTGGCCGCGAGTTGTTGCAGGAACGAGCCATCGCCGCAGCCGATATCAATCTCCAGAGGTTTGCTGGCGTCCTCGAAGATTTCAGACTTGCGCAGTTCGCGGAAGTAATCGGAGGGAATGAAGATCTCACTCATTGCTGGATCGGTATGCTTAAGCTTGGGTGATAACATGTGAGATGCTCTTGCCGGAATGAATATGCCACGTTAATATCATTTATGACTACCGTCGAAATGCTGCGTCCACAAGCGCTGGCTCTTTCCGAGCATGAGCGCGCAGAACTTGCATCAATTCTCCTTGAGTCGTTGCCACCAGATTTTGACGATGACATCGAGGCCGAGCAAATCAGCGTCGTGCGGGAGAGAATTGAAGAAATTGATTCGGGCAATGCTCGTCCGGTTTCTGGCGACGAAGTTTTTCGCCGGATTGAGGAATCGCTCGCAGCACGCCGTAAGGCATGACATTTGATTTTCATCCAGACGCCGAAGCCGAGTTTCAGGACGGAGTGCATTGGTATGAGGACCGGAGCGCAGGACTGGGCGAGCGCTTCACGGAAGCCGTGAAAATAGCTGTGCACGCGATCATGAACGATCCCACGCGTTACCAACGGATTGATGACCGCATTCAAGTTTTTCGGCTAAAACGGTTTCCTTATCGTATCTACTATGCTCACGATCTGGTGATCCAGCATGTGAGAATCTATGCGGTGATGCACGAGAAACGACGTCCTGACGGTTGGCGTGGTCGCGTTCCGAAAGTTTAAGTCGCGGCAGCAGCCTCCGGAGCCTCAATCCACCGGTGATGTTCTTTGATTAGGTCGATCAATCGCTCGACGGCTTCGTCCTCGGGGATGTTGAACTTCACGGCATTCTTGCCCACATAGAGATTGATCTTTCCGGGTGCGCCGCCGACATAGCCGAAGTCGGCGTCGGCCATTTCGCCGGGGCCATTGACGATGCAGCCCATGATGGCGATGCGCACGCCTTTTAGGTGGCCGGTGGCAGCGCGGATTTTCTGGGTGGTTGTTTGCAGATTGAACAAGGTGCGCCCGCAGCTCGGGCAGGCGACGTAATCGGTTTTGAAAATGCGAGTGCCAGCGGCTTGGAGAATGTTGTAAGAGATGCGCAGTGATTGGCCAGGAGCTTCTTCGCCTTGGATGATGATGGCGTCGCCGATGCCATCGCAGAGGAGCGAGCCGATGGTGGTCGAGGCGGTGAGGAGGGTGTTTAAGAAATCAGAAGTCAGAGGACGGAGGGCAGATGCCAGAATGTCCTTGAGCAAGATCGGATGTCGCGAGTCGAGTTTGGCGGCGAGAAGGCGGAAGGCGTGGATGGGGGCAAGATCGAGATCGTTCTTTACAGTGACGAGCTTCGCTTCCCGGGAGTCGTTGAGTGATTTGATGGCGTTGTCGTCGCACGGGTCGAGTTCGATGACGTCGCTGTCTTCGATGACGATCTCTGGTTGGAAGTCGCCGAGCTTGTCGAGCTTGTGTGCGACGGCGTCCCATTTAGAGCGAGTAGTGAAGACGCGCACAGTTTCTTCTCCGCCGAGGGCGATGCCATTGACTGAGAGTGTTTCTGATTTGCGCCGTTCATACGAAAACGGATCCCAAGATGGCGGCTGCGATGGCCCAATATTTTTGACTTCTGACTTCTGACCTCCGACTTCCAAGAGCGCACGCGCGACGGGAATTTCATGCACGGAGTCTTCCGTCAAGCTCACACGAATGGTATCGCCAATGCCGTCACTCAACAGTGAGCCGATGCCGATGGCGCTTTTGATTCGGCCATCTTCGCCGTCGCCAGCCTCGGTAACGCCGAGGTGGATGGGATAGTTCCAGTCGCCGCCGAGTTGGTTGAGCTTCGCGACGAGCAGACGATAGGCCTCGATCATGACCTTGGGATTGCTGGCCTTCATCGAGAAGACAAAGTTGTGATAATCCAGCGAGCGGGCGATGCGGGCGAACTCCAGCGCGCTTTCGACCATGCCGAGCGGTGTGTCGCCGTAGCGGTTCATGATGCGGTCGCTCAGCGAACCGTGATTGGTGCCGATGCGCATGGCCCGATGCTTCTCGATGCAAAGTTTTATCAACGGCACAAAGGCTTCTTCAATCGCCGAGACTTCCTCCGCGTATTCGGCATCAGAGTATTCGCGGACAGCGAATTTTTTCTTGTCCACAAAGTTGCCGGGATTTACGCGCACCTTCTCGACCCATTTTGCCGCCTCCATTGCGGCGTCCGGTTTGAAATGGATGTCGGCTACGAGCGGCACGTCACATCCTTGCGCGAGCAGTGCGGCCTTGATGTGTTCGAGGTTTTCCGCGATGGGCCGCGTTTGAGCTGTAAGCCGGACGATTTCGCAACCGACGGCGACGAGTTCCAGCGTCTGTTTTAAGCAGGCATCGGTGTCGCGCGTGTCGCTGGTGAGCATTGACTGCACGCGAATCGGGTTGCCTCCGCCGATACCGACCTTGCCGACCATGACCTCGCGTGTTTCGCGGCGGGTGTAGTGGTAGAGGTCGGGGCAGTAGAGAAGCGTGTTTGGCGCTGACATGACGCGGATTACTTCGCTGCCGGAGCTGTGAACCTGTAGAGGGCTTTTTGATCTTTTTTCAGTTCATCGCTTTTTGACTTGCGTTCTGACTTCTGACCGGCCCCAAACAGATCCCCTGTGTCTTTGATGCTGACAAAGATCATGAATCCGAAAATAAGGAGGACGCAGGCAGTCTGCACGACCTCGAGCACGCGAATGTTGATGGGGCGGCGGCGGATGGACTCGATGATAGCCATGGTGATGTGGCCGCCGTCAAGAACGGGGAAGGGGAGCATATTGAGGATGGCGAGGTTGATGTTCAGCACCACGCTGAACCAGAGCACCAGCAGCCAGCCGTATTTGTCCTGAAAGAGGCTGTAATAGACGCGGGTGATTCCGATGAAGCCGCTGAGATGCTGCGCGCCCACATCCGATTTGCTGGAGAAAACGGCCTGGATCGTCTGGAACATGGTGCGTCCGGCATCGCGGATTTGGGCCCACGGAGTTGGGTGGGAGGGGATTCGACGGCCTTGCAAATCCCAACTGATGCCGATCATGGCCTTCTCGAAGCCTTCGGGACGTTGATCCGGGACGCGTGGCGTGACCTGCACGGTTTTCGTTTCACTGCCGCGCTGGAGTTGGATTGAAAGCGTCTTACTGGGATTTTCTTGAATGTATTCTCCGAGCTGCGTGACACAACGCAGAGGCATGCCATCAACGGCAATCAGCAAATCGTTGGGCTTGATTCCGGCAATTGCAGCGGGGTTATATGCCTTGTCATCGAGCAAGGCGGCAACCATGGGGGTGTCGCGGCCGAGGATGCCGACTTCGCGGAAAGGCGGACGGGCGAAAATCGATTTCCACCAGGCCATGTCCTTGTCTTGCTCTGGCTTCTCGGCCTTGACCGGAATGGGCGGGAGGACTTTTCCATCGCGCTCGATGGTGAAATTGATGTTTTCTCCTTCGCTGGCCACCACGAGCCAGCGCACGCTGTCAACCAGTCCGCCAAAGCTGCGCACGGGCTTGCCGTCGATGAATTTGATGATGTCGCCGGGCTTAAGTCCCGCTTTGTCTGCCGCGCTTTCTTTGAGCACGTAGCCAATTTCCGTGGTGGTGTTGCCTTCGCTTTCAGGCTTGCCAAAATACCAGACCAGCACTGCAAAGAAACACGCAAGGCCGAAGCTGAAGAGAGGTCCGGCAAAGGCGACGATGATTTTGTCGAGGCTTGATATGGGCGGAAGTTTCTCACGCTTTTCCTCAGTCGGACCTTCAATGGCATCCATGGGTGCCATCTGTGGCAATGCCACGAAACCACCGGCCGGAATGCAACCGAGGCCGTATTCCACGCCGTTGATAGTCTTCTTCCAGAGCGGCTTTCCGAACCAGACGTAGAATTTCTCGATCTTCAGGCCGCGCCATTTGGCGGCGAGAAAATGTCCCCACTCGTGCACGACGATCATGAGGTTGAAGACAACAATGACGAGAAAAATGATGCCGATAAAGCGTATCGAACTGAGGAGAAATTCCATGGGGCGTAGAATCTAGCACCTGCCGGCCTTGGGCGCAAATGACGCGACAGGCCAGATGAATCTTATTTCAGCAAGGCTTCGATGTCTGCGGGCTTCAATTCCATGGGATGACCCTCCCAGACGATCTTTCCGACCTTGTCCACCAGCAACGCATGGGGGATGCCGGTGATGCCGAAATGTGCGGCAAGCACGGCACTGGGATCAAGTGCGACAGGGTAATTGATGGGCACTTCCTTGGTGAAGGCTGTCACGGTGGCGGCGTCTTCCTTGGTGACGCCCACGATTTCTAGGCCCTTGGCCTTGTATTGTTTATAGATTTCGTTGAGGTGCGGAATGCTCTCCCGGCACGGACCGCACCAAGTGGCCCAGAATTCCAAGATCATGGGCTTGCCGGCGAGCGCGGGGGCGTCGCCGAGGTATTTGACTTCAAGTTTCGGCAGCGACTGCCCGACATTATTTTTTACGGAACGGCCAAAAAGATGGCTGATGGCGAATACGATGGCCACCAGTGCGGCTATTTTCATGAGGGATTTCATTGAAGGGTGGGTCGTTGTTTAAGCGGGTGTAATCCAAGACTATAAGACCGGCATGGCAGTTTTTTTGTTCAGTCGCCGCCGGAGCATCAGGTTAGCTGCCGAAGTTATCGACTTCCTCGCGGGAGGGGATGGCGTCCTGCGCGCCGGGCTTGGTGGTGGTGAGAGCGCCGGCGATGTTGGCCTTGCGGATGGAACCGAGAAGGTCGTGTGTTTGCGCCCAATGCACCGCGAAGGTCCCGGTGAAGGCATCGCCCGCACCCACGGTATCCACGGCTATTACTTGCGGCGGGGGAATCTTCAGTGCCTGATGGGTGCTGATGGCGAAGGTTGGCTTCGCACCTCGCGTGATGATGAGCGTGCCGACGCCGAGGCCTGACATTTTGGCGCGAATTTGAGGAGCCTCCGAAGTGTTTTCGATAAAAAATCCGAGCAAGGCCGCAGCTTCGCGCTCATTCACGATGAGATAATCAATCATCACATGTCCCCAGGGAAATTCTGCGAGCAGCGGGGATGGATTTAAGATGGTTGTCTTGTGAAGTTCATTGGCGCGGCGCAGGGCGGCGACGGTTGCTTCCAAGGTGGTCTCCAGCTGGCAGACCACGACGTCAGCCGTTTCCAAGACGGTGCTTTGCGCGAGCACGTCGTCTCTTGTGAGAAGTCCGTTCGCGCCTTTGAGCACCACGATGCTGTTCTCGCCTTCCGGATTGACAAAGACGAGTGCGCTGCCCGTTCCGCAATCGTCGCGCATGGTTACACCCGTTACGTTCATTCCCAGGCTCATCAGGCGGTCGAGATACGGACGGCCATGGGCGTCATTGCCGACGCAGCCGATCATGCTCACGATGGCACCCTGTCGGCAGGCGGCCACTGCCTGGTTGGCGCCTTTTCCGCCATAGCGCATTTCCCAGCCCTCGGCGGTGACGGTGCCGCCAGATTGGGGGAGATGTGGCACCGACACGAGTGTGTCCAGATTGAGTGATCCGACAACGGCAATCGTGGGGGTGTCAACGGAACCTTTCATGCGTAAGCTGGATAAAGTGAATCAACGCTGTGGCAGGCAACGTGTTGCTGCAAGCGGCGATTGATGCAAGGCGACACAAAAAAACCCCCGCTCCATGCGGAACGGGGGCTTGCTGAAGTAGGGATAGTCGCGGTTTAGCGATACTGGGCATCTTGGCGACCCTGATCGTAGGCGCGCTGCTGGGCGTTCTGCTGCTCGATGTTGGTGATGCGCTGTTGCTGGTTGCCCATGACACCGCCTGCTGCTGCTCCGACTGCGCCGCCGATCAAGGCACCGCCTGCGGTGTTTCCGGTTTGGTGACCAATAATGCCACCGACAAGAGCACCAGTGCCGCCGCCAGCCAAGGCTCCGGAAGTGGTGTCACAACTCACGCTCATGAGCGACATGGCTCCGAGCACCGACAGGATAAGGACTTTAGCAGGTTTTTTCATAGGATGGATAACGTTATGCCATAGACGCAGCGCACGTCAATTAATTCAAATTCATTTAGAATTATTTTTACGACCGAATCAAGCCAGCAGCTGGGTGCGGGTAAACGCTGGGTAAACCTTGTATCCGCGCGCTTCGATGATGCTGCGTCCGCCTTCCTCCCGATCCAGCAGCACCATGACGAAGGCGACCTTGCCACCCTCCGCCTCCACGTTCTCGATGGCTTTCAAGGTGGAGCCGCCTGTCGTGATGACATCATCCACGACCACGACGCTGTCGCCGCTTTTAAAATTACCTTCCACCAGCTTCTGCCGTCCGTGCTTCTTCGGTTCCTTGCGGACGCTGAAGGCATGAACGGGCGAAGCTGGTTCTGCGATGTGCGAGGCGATGGCGATGGAAAGCGCAACCGGGTCCGCGCCCATCGTCAAGCCACCCACGCTGCTGACTTTCACGCTGAGTTCTTTTTCCGCAGCACGCAGAATCGGAAACATCACTTGGCCGAGCAGACACGCGCCTTGGGCGTCCAGTGTCGTGAGGCGGCAGTCCACGTAGAGATCGCTCTTGGCGCCGGAGGCGAGGGTGAAATCACCGCGCATCACGGATTTTTTCATGAGGAGGAGGCGGAGGTTTTCTTGGGCGGAATCAGGCATGGTGTGGGTGCTGGGTTGTGGTGGAAGATGTGGCAGAGTGCGCGCCAATCACCAAACACAAAATTATCTAAATAATCACATCGAGTCCGTTGAAGGCATTTACAAACACACTCGTTCGCGCCAGCATTCCCCATGAATAAATTTTTGCCATCACTTCTGGCTCTGCTTCTGGCCACTGTAATTTCCTTTGCCGAAACTCAGCCCGAGGAGAAATCCGCGACCAAGGAGGCTACCGAAGCCGCCGTTGTCATCGTAAAATCAAGGCACCGATGAAAGTGTAACGATTTTGTAACGGTTTTTCTTGCCATTTTGTGCAATTCCGTGCAACCTCGTGCAATGAAAGCACGCCTTGTCACTGTCAGAAAAGTAAAGCATCCGCGTTACAAATTCCGCGCCACGTTCTCGCAAGGCGGAGAGTATCAGGCCAAGTGGTTCAAGTCGAAAACCGACGCTGAGAACTTCGCGGAGATCAAAGAGGCCGAGCTTGCGAATATCGGAATTGCCGAGCGCGGAGTGACGCCGGAAGAATACCGCGCCGTGCTTCACTCCCGCAAGATTGCCGTGGGATTGCAAGCCGCTGGCATTGCCGAGCCGTTCACCGTCACGCGCGCCGTGGACTATCTAGCCGAGCACATCCGCCGCACTAGGGCGAGCCGCACCGTGAAAAAAGCACTGGAAGACTTTCTGGACACGAAGGAGCGCGAGGGCATCGGCGCACTACATACGAAGACCCTTCGCCTTCGCCTTGCAAAATTCGCGGAGAAATTCGCAAGCCGCACGGTTTCGCTCGTTGAAGAATCGGACGTTTCCCGCTGG
>JAYVQB010000165.1:0-2249 GCA_043757085.1 Verrucomicrobiota bacterium | reverse complement strand
TTCGGCAGGCGTGAGTTGTTGCAAGGAGGGGAGGGCGGTTTCATTGGCTCGAAAGTCAGCGCACGGCGTTCTCGATGACACGCATGGGTGTTCATCGTGTGTGAGATGCTGAGGTTTCATTTTGTTACAGAACCCTGGGCCTTCAGTTCATCATCGCTCCAGGGTGTAAGGCGCTTCTCGTGCTGTTTGTGGAGCTGTTTCACTTCTTCAGCGGTGATGGTGCTAGCCTTGTTTCCCCAGGAGTAGCGGATGAAGCTGAGGACTTCTGCAAGGCGATCATCACGGGTGATGCCGAGCGCGATGGCTGGCGTCATCATTTGGCCTTCATAGGTCTTGCCCTCGATGGGGCCTAGCAAGCCATTGATAAGCACGGGCACGAGTCCAGCAGGCGATCCTTTCACGCGTGCGCTGCCAGCAAGTGAGGGTGCGAGGAAGTGATCTGTGCCGGGTATTTTCACACCCTTGCCATCGCCTCCGTGGCAGGATGCACAGACCTGGTAGTAGGTTGCCTCGCCTCCGGTGATGAGCTGGCGCTGATCCTGCGGCAGGTCTTTGGGTAGCACCAGCCCGCGCTCCCACTGGTCGAAGCCTTGCGCCCAGCGGGCGGTGGCGAGTGCGCGCTGCGTGCTGTCTTTGATCTTCTTGAGTGCCTCACCGCTCTTGATGCTGAGTAGTAATGGCGAAGGCTTTTTCCAAAGCACGGTGCAGGCGGCTAGGAAGACGCCTTCGTGCGTGAGGTTACGCTCCACCAGGGAATCAATCAGAGGCACGCGGGTGGCGTCGTTCGCGTAGCCGATGGAGAGGATGATTTGCTTTGCCACCTCGGGATCGCGCTCGCTTTTCGCGAGTTCAGTGATGCTCTGGATCAGCGCCTCGTCGTTCTTTGCGATCCATGGTTCGTCCACTCGCACTGCGGCGCAACGCATCCTCGCATCGCTGTCCCGCAGTGTCGCCTGCACGAGTTTGGCGTCCACCTTGCCCATGCCTTCGAGCGTCCAGAGCGCGTGCAATCGGGCGAGCGGGTTTTGATTGAAGCGCACCATGTCAGCCAGCATCGGGGCCACGCTCTCGCGGTCCGCACGCAGGATGATGAGCCTCTGTGCGGTGTCGCGCCACCAGCCGTTCGGGTTCTCCAGATGCCGGAGCAACTCGGGAGTCGGCTCGTCATTCATGCGCGGCATCGAGGTGGGCGTGAAATCACGATGACGGATGCGCCAGATGCGCCCGTGTTGATGGACGTCTGCCATGCCAGATTCCTTGATGAACTTCCGTGGCCCATCGCTCAGCCATGGCGCGTCCTGGATGATGCCACGATACATGTCCACCACGGTGAGGGCACCATCAGGGCCTGTCGAAGTGTTCACTGGGCGGAAGTAGAGGTCGGATGAATTGAGGAACTCCTCCTCGCCATACGCGCTCTTGATGAAGATGCGCCCGTCTTGGTTTTCCACCTTGGAGCGACGCACGACGTGGATCGTTGGGTCGCAGAAAAAGTAATCGCCCCGTGCATCCATCGGCAGAGCGGTGCCGCGAAAGATGCTTTGCCCACAGAGTGAAGTGAGAACTTTCCGTGCGCCCGCAGGCCCACCCCGATCATCGGTAGCACAGAGATTCTTTGCCATCAGGAATGACGGCTCCCATTGCGGTGCGAGACGGATGCCATCGGCCTCGCGCGGCATGGGCGCACCGTTCTTGGCGACAAAGTTCCAATACTGTCGCGGGAGCTGCGCACCCAGGAAAGGCGTGCTGTTGTCCGAGTAATAGACGCGCCCCGTGTCATCGTGAGTGAGGCCCCATTGCGACCATATCGCGGGATACTTCTCCATGCGCCAAGTGCCGTCAGTGAAGCGGTAGCGCTCGCGTCCATAGGAGATGTTGATCCAGTTATCCAGGTTCCAATCCAGCCCGCTATCCTGGTGCTCGACGCTGTGATTCGGATCGCCCGCCTTGCCTTGATACAGCAGCTTCTTTTCATCAGCGATGCCCGTGCCCTTCGTGTCGCGGAAGAACCAGACGCTCATCGAATCCGTCTCCACCACGGCGATACCATCCGCTAGTGGCAGGATCATGCGTGGCAGATTGAGCCCATCGGCAAACACCGTTGCCTTGTCCATGATGCCATCGCCTTTGGATGAGGTGAGGCGCTTGATGCAGCCGTTCTTCAGCGTCTTGGTGCCCGTGCCTTTTTCATCCTGCATGTAGCTGCGCATCTCCGCCACATACATCGCGCCATTGCCATCCCATACCGC
>JAYVQB010000164.1:0-2252 GCA_043757085.1 Verrucomicrobiota bacterium | reverse complement strand
GCTTGGTGAAAATTCCCGCTGCGTCGTCACCGGCGATCCTTCTCAAATTGACTTGAAACGAGGGACTCGCTCAGGTCTCGCGGAAGCATTAATTGCGTTAAAAAGCGTAAAAGGCATTCATTTTGTGGAGTTTGCACCAGAAGATGTGGTTCGCCTGCCAGTCGTCCGACGCATCATCGAGGCCTACCGGATTTATAGGGAAAGCGGGCAGTAATTCACGGAAAGCCTTGAGCAATCGCTGCATGAGGGTATAATCACCCTTCAGTTTCTCCCAACCTATGTTCGATTTTATAAAACGGGCGCGCCTTCAGCGTCAGGGGCTTTCATGCGGAAAGCATCGCCGAAAGCATTTGCAGGGAGAAATCCAGGAAACCCTGCGTTGCAATCCACTTGTAGGAATCGGCGTTCATGTTCTGGCATGTGTCGGCTTGATTGCACTCTTGAGCGTTCTCTCTCGCGGAATTTCGGGTCAGAATATCGCTGACCCCGTCTTCATTGTGGCCGTCAGCCTCACCGCTTCGGTTCATTGGTATCTGGGATTTCAAAACGAACGACGGACCAACGGCCACATCCTGTTGACCTTTAGTGTCATTGGGCTGCAGCTTGGCCTGACGGGGCTGGCTCTGCGTCTGGGAATGCATCGTGATCTCGGCCCTGGCTTTTCCATCCTGCTGGCCCCGCACGCACTCGGGCCCATCATCCTCTGCATGTTGGCAGGAAGACGTCTGGGTTTGTATGCCACAGTTTATACGAGCCTGTTGGGAGCATCACTAGTCCCAGACGCTTACGCTCTGGCTTATGTTGCCGCCGGTTTGAGTGTCGGATTTATCGCTGTTTTCGCCAGCCAGCGTGTGCGAAAGCGCAGCCATCTGCTGACGTGCGGCGTTTACGCGGGGCTGGTGGCATCGCTCTACATGGTTTTGTTCCGGCAGATCACTGTCGTCATCAGCACGGCACATGATCCACTATTGCTCGGTGCCCCGCTGCTCTGCGGCATTCTCACGGCCATGATGGCCGGGGCTGCCCTACCCGCGCTGGAGTCGATGTTTCATATGACCACGGACATCTCATGGCTGGAGTTAGCTGATTTGAATCATCCTCTGATGAAGCGTATGTCTATCGAGGCCCCCGGAACTTATCATCACAGTCTCGTTGTGGCCAATCTCGCCGAAGCAGCCGCCGAAGCTATCGGCGCGCACCCAGGCATGTGCCGCGTCTGCGCCTATCTGCACGACATCGGGAAGCTCACCAAGCCGGAGTATTTCATCGAGAACATGAATCCCGATGAAAATCCCCATGACGATCTCACCGCCCGAATGAGTGCCCTCGTGCTGATCGCCCATGTGAAGGACGGAGTCGATCTTGCCATTCAGCACCGGCTCAATGCCCGCATCATCGACGTGATCGAGCAGCATCACGGCAACTCCCTCGTCTATTTTTTCTACCGCCGCGCCCTCGATCAGAAGAAAGAAATCCTCCGCCTCGTCGAGCAGGATAAAGCCCGCGAAGACGACGTTCCCGAAGTGACCGAAGACGGCTTCCGCTATCCCGGCCCCAAGCCTCAATTCAAAGAAAGCGCCATCATCAGCCTCGCCGACGCCGTGGAAGGCGCGAGCCGCTCGCTGAACAAACCCACGCCCGCGCGGGTCGAACAAGTGGTCGAGGACATCGTGCGCGACCGCCTGCTGGACCATCAGCTCGATGAATGCGATCTCACGCTTTCCGATCTCGCGGAGATCAAAGCTAGCTTCGTGAAAACACTTCTCAGCATGTTGCACAGCCGCATCAAGTATCCCAAGGAACCGGTGGAAGTGACTCCCACCCAGATTGCCTTGAAACAAGGACGCGAGCAGGAAGCTCTGACAACCCAGGCTGCGGCCAAGGCCAGCGCGGCATGAGTTCGGAGGCCATCACCCTCCATCTCTACAATCATCAGCGACGCCAGCCTTCGCGACTCAAGCTCTGGCGTCAGATTGCCCATCGTGCCCTGCCCCATTGCGTGGCCGCTGCCAAATCGAGCGACGCCGCCTTGCTGTCGCTCAAGGAAATCGAAATCTCCTTCGTCTCTGACAACGCCATCGCCCGCGTGCATGGCGAGTTTCTCGATGATCCAACTCCCACCGACGTCATTACTTTCCCCCACGGTGAAATCATCATCAGCCTCGATACCGCGCAACGCCAAGCCGTAGAACACGGAGAAACCTACGAACGAGAGGTCGCGCTCTACATCATCCACGGACTGCTTCATCTCG
>JAYVQB010000163.1:0-8776 GCA_043757085.1 Verrucomicrobiota bacterium | reverse complement strand
CGACTTCAGGATGACAATGCCCCAGCGGGCACACCGCTACGCCGCCGGCGAAGTCGAGATACTCTTTTCCATCGCGATCCCACAGCTTTACGCCGCAGCCACGCTCCGGCCAAAAATCAAAGCGTCCGTAGTTCGGGACGACGTAATGCTGAAACTTTTCTGCGTCTGTCATTAGAGCGTAATTTCTGTGCCGATACCGCGATCGGTGAATATTTCCAATACGAGCGAGTGGGGGATTCGTCCGTCGATCATGTGAACTTTTTTAACTCCGCCATGAAGTGAATCGAGCGCGCTGTCCACTTTCGGAATCATGCCACCAGAGATGACTCCTTCCGCCTTGAGCTTCACGATTGCGGCCTCGTTCAGCGTTGGAATCAATGTCGCGTTGTCTTTAGGATCGCGCATCACGCCGAGGACATCGCTGAGGAAGATCAGCTTGCTGGCCTTCAATTTCTTCGCGAGCGCACAGGCGGCGATGTCGGCGTTCACATTCAAGGTGTGGCCGGTGCCAGCTTCTTTCGCCACGGGCGAGACGACAGGCACGACTTCACCGGCAACTGCGAGGTCGATGATTTCCGTATTGCAGTCAGTGACCTCGCCGACAAATCCGAGATCTTCATTCATGCGCCGCCCAAGAAAGACCTGAGTGCCGGGAAGTCCGAGTGCCTTGCCGCCGAGATGTTTGATGCGCTGAACGAGATCTGGATTGATGACGCGGGCCAAAGTTTCCTCGACGATGCCGATAGTTGCCGCATCGGTGACGCGCAGTCCACCGATGAATTTTGCTTCGAATCCCGCTTCTCTCATCGCCTTGTTTATGGCCTTGCCGCCACCGTGAACAAGGACGGGATTGATGCCTACGGCTTCAAGAAATACGATGTCGCGCAAGAGGCTGTCCACCAGCGCAGTCTCTTCCATGGCGGAGCCGCCGACCTTGATGAGAAAGGTCTGGCCGCGAAAACTCTGCATGTATGGCAGCGCTTCGGTAAGCACATCGGCTTTGCGGATTTGTTCTTCGTGGAGCATGGCGTTCGGCAAAGATACACCATCAAGCCAAGCCTGTCTGCCGTTTGGCATGAACGGCGGCGGAGTATTCGCTGCTGTTGAAGTCCACATATTCCTTGCTGAGGTCAGTGGTATAAACATTGTAATCCGCCTCGCCGAGATTCAGGTCTATGGTCACGGTGAAACTCGGCAGCGTTGTAACCTTCTCAAGTTCCTTCACCGGCGTGGAAGCTGGAAGTCCGTTCTTGGCCGCGCACAAGCCGCCGAAATAAATGTCCACCATTTCTTCACGGATGCGCGCATCCGCATAGCCTACGGCGTGCATGACGCGACCCCAATTCGGATCGCCCCCATGCCACGAGCATTTGACGAGCGTGGATTTCGCCACGGTCTCGGCCACGTTTTTTGCATCCTGATAATTGCGCGCGCCCTTCACCCGAATCTCAACAAAGCGGGTCACGCGTTCCCCATCGCGCACGATCATCTTGGAGAGTTCCACCATGACCCGACGTAGCGCGGCGCGGAAGACTTCGGCGCAGGGAGATTTGCTTTTGATGAGCGGCACGCTGGAAGCGCCGTTGCTCATCACAATGACCGTGTCGTTAGTGCTGGTATCGCCATCTATGGTGATGCGATTAAAGCTTTGCTCGACCGCCGCCTGAGTCGCGCGCTTCAATTCATTCGCATCAACGGCAGCGTCCGTAGTGATGAACGCCAGCATGGTGGCCATATTCGGGCAGATCATGCCAGCGCCCTTGGCGATGCCGCCCACGCGAAATGTCTCGCCGTTGCACTCCACTTCGATGGCGTAGCTCTTCGGCTTGGTATCGCTCGTCATGATCGCTTGCGCGGCCTTGTCGGAGCCTTTCGAGTGCAGGGACTCGGTAAGTTCTTCGATCCTTGGCAGAATGCGATCCATTGACATTGGCATCCCGATGATGCCCGTGGAGCCGACCAGAACCTGACTCATCCGCAGGCCGAGATGATCGGCTACTTCGCGCGTCATGGCCTTGGCATCCGTGATGCCTTGCGGACCGGTGCAGGCATTGGCGTTGCCGCTGTTCACAATGATGGCACGGGCATCACCGCTCTTTACATGCTGAGCGGAGACCCGCACCGGTGCGGCCTTGACCCGGTTGGTCGTGAAACAAGCTGCAGTTTTGGCATCCAGATCGGAAACAATCAGCGCGAGATCAAGGCGCAGCATCTTGGGATTCTTGATGCCGCAGGCAATGGCTCCCGCGCGGAATCCTTTCGGCGCAGTGACGCCGCCGCTGATGGACTTGAACGGAAAATCAACTGCCAGTGAAGATGGTTTGCTCATGAAAAATGTCGGCTGCGATCTGATTAAAGCACCATCAAGCCAGCGGTCTCATCGAAGCCGCAGGCAATATTAAAACTTTGCACAGCCTGTCCCGCCGCGCCTTTGACAAGATTGTCCTCGGCGCTCATGAGAATGAGCCGGTCGGCCTCCAGATCATGCGCCCAGCCGATGTCGATGAAGTTCGTGCCCGTGACGTTTTTCGTGTCCGGCGATACATTTTTTCCAAGCAGTCGCACAAAGGGACGTCCGGCATAAGCAGCGGCGTATGCACTCGCGATATCTTCGATAGATGCGCCCTTGCGCAGACCGGCAAAAATGGTCGTGCAGATTCCTTGATTCACCGGCACCAGATGCGGCACGAAGGTGAAACGCACTTTGCTGCCAGCAGCAAGATCGAGCTCCTGCGCAATCTCGCTCAGATGCCGATGCCGCGGCACGCTGTAACTGCGCACGCTCTCATTGCATTCAACGAACATGAAGGGCGCTTTCGCCTCGCGTCCAGCTCCGCTAACGCCGCTCATGCTGCTTATTGAAATAGGGGAGTCATCCAGCAAACCGGCGCGCAACAAGGGGATGAGCGGTAGAAGGATGCTGGTGGGATAGCAGCCGGGGCAGGCGATGATCGGTGCCGTTTTTATCTCGGAATTTCTGATCTCGGGCAAAGCATAAACTGACTTGGCCAAAAGCTCAGGCGCAGGATGTTCGTGATCGTAATATTTTGCGTAAACACTCGCGTCCCTCAGTCGGAAGTCCGCACTGAGATCAATCACGCGCAAGCCCGCATCCAGCAACGGCCCGGCGAATTCATGGGCCACGCCATGGGGCAGCGCGAGGAAGACGATTTTAGCTCCTGATGCCACAATCTTGTCAATGTCCGGCGCGATGAGGTGCAGTGAATCTGCATTTTTTACACCGCGCATTCTAGGGAACTCGCCGGTCAAGGGCTTGCCCGCCAGAGCGCGTGATGTGACAGCGGCGATCTCCGCATGTGGATGCAGCAGGAGCAAGCGCATCAATTCCCGACCGGAGTAACCGTTCGCGCCGACGACTGCAACTTTCACTTTCTGGGACATCAGGTGGGGGCGGAATGTGATGCGCGCGGGGGAACGTGCAAGATGAAATGCGATGGATTCCGAGTGTTATTTGAATCGCCGCACAAGTCAGCCATCATGCGCGAATGGAGTCAGCAGTATTTTCCGGCACATCTCGCGCTTGCAATCTCCACGCAGCCGGGCTTAGTGCCCACTCGCAAAAACTGGATCGCGGGCTGTAGTTCAGCCTGGTAGAACGCTTGCATGGGGTGCAAGAGGTCGTGAGTTCGAATCTCGCCAGCCCGACCAGTTTGCGAAGGTAATTTGCGAAGGTCATCGCAAATTCGGTTTAGCAACCGCAACCGCAAAATCTGCCGTTTTTTGCTGGATTTAGCTTAGCGGTTTAGCACACTTAGGACGGTCAGGAACCTTCACGTGGGCCTGCATGTGTTTGATCGTGAGCGGCGCGAGCGGCGTAGCGTGAACGTTTGGGATCGTGTCATTTGGCGGCACCCTGCTCAACTGCTCAAGTCGAACCAAGACATCCGAGGTGAGCCGGTTCAGCTTTTCGTGAAGATGTGCAATTTCCAATTCTGCCTTCAGGTTCACATCGTATTCAATGTCTGCGCGCACACGCTCCATCGCCGCGATCCGGTCCGCCGTGCGCTGGACAACAGAGCGATCATCAAGGAACTGGAAGAGCGGGACGTCCTTGAGGAGTTCTGCTTCGGGGCGCATGAGTGGCATCCTAACATCGGTTCAGTCAAGGGAAAGTGCATGCAATGATGCACCTTTGCTGCAGATGGTGATCATTTGCTGGTGCCACCATCTGTCATCTTCTGCACCACGCTGATTTCGCCGTTGTTTTCTAGGACTGCGAGCTTCACCTCCGCAACACAAATGCACCCGCCGCGTCGTAAGGCGGATTCCAGCTCATGGTGCGTCATCTGGGCGCTGCGCATGACCGCTTCATCCACCTTGCCGTGGTGAATCAGTATCTGGGGCCGCCCCTCGATAAGCGCCTCAAATTTTTTGCTGCGATAGGTGGCGAAGCCCACAATGTAGTTGAGCGCCACGAGCGTCGCCGCGGAGATGATGCCGCCGTGAACAGAATTGTCTCCGCCGTTCATGGCGTTCTGCACGGAGTTAGACAGCAGCAGCAGGAGCACCAGGTCAAAGGGGGCGAGCTGCCCCACTTGCCGCTTGCCGGTCATGCGCAGCATGCCCAGAATCACGACATAAATGATGATGCCGCGAATGATAAGCTCCCACCAGGGAACAGCGAGTGACCACATGATATTCATGTCGCACGCATTCCCCGTTTTGTCTTGAATTAAATATATGCGGTCTCAGCAGATTCGTCGGTGCCGGATCATCCATCTTGCGCTCATCACGTCAGCATGGTCGTGCTGATGGAGTATTTCATTTTTTGTTTGGCGGCTGATCCGGTTTTCTCGCTGAGGTTCAAGAAGTCGTAACCGCTTCAGATGGGCCGGTGCGCGCCATTCCGCCGATTCGTGTAAGATTGGAAAATGTTGCTCGTTTCACATGGCAGTCAGATCAGAGTGTCTCGCGGTCGGAATTTTTTCTGACAACTGACATCAGATGTGACCCGAACTATGCAGGCAGGAATCAATCTTGCTTTCTACGAAACGAAACCCAAAAAACCATAACATCCCATGAAAAACAAAACCATCAGCCGTATGGCATCACTTTGCTTGATTTTTGGAATCGCCTTGACCTTGCCCACCTTAGTCACCGCGAAGAACAATCTAGGAAATCATCCGCCCGTCGCGAAAAAGCCGGAGCCTCCGGTCCATGACAAAGTGAGCGCGATTTCTGACACTTCGATTACCGTCAAAGGAAAAGAAGAGCACACCTACAGCATCGGCCAGTTCACGGAAATTCTGGTGAATGGTCAGCACGCCAAGGCCAAAGACGTCAAGGTAGGCATGTTTGTCATGGTCGGTGCCGACAGCAGCAGCAAGGCCACCAATATCAACGCCCACGGCGGGAATTGATTCTCACGTCGCTGGCCTATCCAGCGAATGATTCAACTGGCGAGGCTAATTTTTGACGGGGAAAAGCTTCAGGGCGTTTTCCCGGAGAATCTTGGCCTCGACTTCTTCTGGCAATTTCAGTTCATCCATCAGTGCGAGCGTGCGTTTGAATCCGAACATAGATTTTGATTTAGTAAAGGATGCCTGCGCGATGATCTGACCAAAGTGTTGTGGGCTGCCAGCCCACAAAACATTCACGCAATCAGATTCCGATACTCCGGCGCAGCGAGGAGTTCAGCGAGCTTTGTCAGCAGGCTTGCTAACGGCACTTCCATCTGATCGCGTGTTTGCAGATTCTTCACTACCAGCATGGGAAATTCTGCTCCCACGACAACAGCAAAGCGGGCGTTCGCAGCTTCGGCGGACTGGAATTGTTTGCCGACTTTCTGCGGGGTGAATGCGAAATCCGTGCGCAGTCCGCTGTCGCGAAGTTGCTGGGTGATCGCGAGAGCTTCGGCGCGTTTGGTTTCCTCGGCGACAATGACGAAAACATCGACGGCTTGAGTTTGCTTGACATAAGCGGCGAGAGCTTCTTTCGCGGCGGGCGTTTGTTGAAGAAGTTCACCGAGCACAACATCGCCCATCGCAAAACCACATGCGGGCAGATCGGTGGCACCGTCACTAATGAGATTGACGAGATTGTCATAACGTCCGCCACCGGCGATGGCACGGAGTCCGTGTTTCAAGTCGAAGGCTTCAAACACCACGCCCGTGTAATAGGCAAGCCCACGGACGATGCCGGGATCAATCTTCACGAAGTCCCACAGGCCGCGCGCGGAGAGATTGGCTTTGATTTCTGCGAAGACCGGATGGTCGTCGCTGACTCCGGTGATGAAAGTGCGGACTTGCTCAAGGCTGGTGCCGATGGCCTGGAGCTTGGTATCAGTCGCGTCGGCGGGCGCACGTTCCATCTTGTCGATGATCTGGAGAAACGTGGAACTGTGCTCCTCGGCAATCGAGTGCGCCGTCTGAAACTCGCTCCAGAGTTTGCGATCACTCAGTCGAATGGCGAAGTCTTCTTTCTGCAAACCAAAGGCGCGGAGCGAAGCGATGGCGACGGCGATCAATTCCGCATCAGCAGCGGGCGATGCCTCGCCGAGGATGTCGAGATTGAACTGATTGAACTCGCGGAGTCGCCCGCGCTGGGGACGTTCATAACGATAGCAAGGCCCGATCTGAAACCACTTCATTGGCTTGCGGAAATCGCGATGCCGCGCGGCGGCCATGCGCGCGAGCGTAGGCGTGACCTCGGGGCGCAGGGAAACTTCCTCGTCGCCCTTGGTGGTGAAATTGAAGAGCTGATGAACGATCTCGTCGCCGCTTTTTTTCCGGTAGAGATCGGTGCTCTCCAGCGCGGGGCCTTCGTATTCCACAAAGCCATGCGCGGCAGCAACGGTGCGCCATGAGTTGAAAATAAAATTACGTTGAGCGCAATCTTCGGGTAGGAAATCACGAAAGCCTTTGATGGTCTGAAATGTGGACATGAGAAAAGAAAAATCAGGTCGCCGACTTCGGCTGATGCCTCTGAAGCCACTCGACGGCTAAGGCTTGATACGCCTGCGAGCCACGTCCATTCGGATCATATTCCATGATGGTCTTTCCGTAGCTGGGGGCTTCGCCAAGACGGACGGTGCGCGGGATCAACGTTTGATAGACGACCTCGGAGAAATAAGTGCGCACGTCATTGACGACCTGATTCGCGAGATTGGCCCGTGAGTCATACATCGTGAGGACAATGCCTTCGAGCGCGAGTTTGGGATTGGCCCCGGAGTCGCGGATTTGCTGGACGATGTTCACGATCTTCGCGAGACCTTCCAGCCCGAAGTATTCGCATTGAATGGGCACGAGCAGCTCATCAGCACAGGCGAGCGCGGCGGTCATCAGCACGCCGAGAGATGGCGGGCAATCAATAATTACGACATCAAAGGACTGGCCGCTGCGCAACGGTTCCAGCGCAACTCGCAGACGACTAAGGTGATTGCCCGCTTGAGCGAGTTCGATTTCGCAACCGGCGAGTTCTTGATTGGAGCCGATGATCGAGAGATTCGGAATGCGAGTGCTACGAATGACACTGCGCACGTCCGTGTCCCCGATGAGGCAGGGATAGAGACTGCCGCCGTCCTCTTGTTCCAGGCCGAGACCGCTGGTGGCATTGGCTTGGGGATCGATATCCACCAGCAGCACGCGCTGGCCCCGCGCGGCGAGTCCGGCGGACAGGTTCATGGAGGTCGTGGTTTTTCCCACGCCGCCCTTTTGATTTGCGATGGCAACGATTCTCATAGACGACTAGTCGCCCGCACTTCACCACAAACCTTCATCTGCGCGAACGAAAAAGACATGCTCATCACGGAAAAAACACTTGGCGATCTCGGCGGCTGGCAGGCGATGAAGTCCGCCCGCGAGCGCGTCATGCTCGGCACGGTGGAGAATTCGACGAGGGAAGGGGACAATTTCTGCGGCGTGGTGCGGGAGGGGAAACGCAAATTCGCCGTGTCGCTCAATGTGCAAGGCCCGACGAAAGCCGAGTGTCGCTGCTCCTGCGTGGACGCGCAGGCGAGGGGCCTCGTGTGCGCCCACGCGCTGGCCGTGGCTTTGGCGGAATTGCAAAAAGTATCCGGCACTGCCAGCAAAAATGTGTCGGGGGCTGCCAGTCCTCGCTCAGCTTTCGCTAAACCAAACGTGTTGGGGGCTGCTAGCCCTCATTCCTCAGTAATTAAATCAGTTCCTAAAACAACGAAACCAGCCCGCGAAGGCAAATTCAATGTCTGGATTCCTTCCGAGAAAATCGCAGCCGCCGCCCGCAGTGGACGCTTGCCTGTCTTCCTCCAATTTCAAACCGGCGGCACTGAAATCGATCCGCTCACAGTCTGGCTCGCCGCTCAAGGAATCGAAGCCGCAACCGGCCCACTGTCTCTGGAACCCGCCGCGCTGGACGGTTTTCTCACGGCCCTGCGGCAACATTCGCGCGTGTGGGATGGACGACCGGGCGCGGCAGTCGAGAACCGCAAAAGGATTACCATCGGCCAAGACGACGGAGCACCGGTCACGCTGGCTGTGCGACTGCAATCAGCGCAGTCAGTCGCATTTGAACTAACAAGGAGCGGCGGTTTTTTACCGCCGTCAGATAGAGAAAACGGCGATTTCAAATCACCGCTCCTTGATCTGTCAGCCTTGTCGCTGCCGTCGGGGAATCTGTGGCTATTCGATCATGCGCGGCTGAACCTGACATCCCTGAGCGATGCCGCGCCGGAGGTGGGGAAATTGATTTGTGAATGTATGGCCAAAACGAGCGGGGGAGTTGTGCGCGATTTGCGCTGGCTGGCCTCATGGCTGAATGCCCTTGAGCAAGTGGTGAA
>JAYVQB010000162.1:0-2279 GCA_043757085.1 Verrucomicrobiota bacterium | reverse complement strand
ACTAAAGGGTGTATTGCTGCGAGCACAAAGCGTCGCTCGCTCATTGGTCTCACTTCGAGCCAGCAACTACACCCATGGTTGAACAAGTCCGGCTTCGCAATTGGGTTCTCTATGGCGCTTGTGTTGGGTAGGCTGTGACGTTGCGCAATGGCGGATGGGTTTGCCCCTGTGGGTTGCGCTCTCGCTTGGTTCTCATGCGCCGGTGGTTCCACAATGCAGTGTGCGAATTCCATCGAGCCTCCGGCTGGTATCAAACAAACAGCGCTGCGGTTTCCCGGCGCGCCCACGCATCAGCCTCGATGATCTGCTCCAGGGTCGGGTGCTCGGTCACAGCATGTCGTTCCATCACGCGCTCGACGTTCCGCCAGATTTCGGGGAATTTAATGCGCTGATTTAGGAAAGCTTCCACGGCGACTTCGTTGGCGGCGTTCATCACGGCGGGCATGGTGCCGCCGGTTTCTCCGGCGTGTCGCGCGAGGCGCAGGGCGGGGAAAACATCTTCGCGCGGCGCTTCAAAATTCAGGGCCGAGAGTTTCGCAAAGTCGAGCGGTCGCAAATTGTTGGGCACCCGGTCGGGCCAGGTGACGGCATACTGAATAGGGAAGCACATGTCGGAATGGCTGAGCTGCGCGAGCACGGAGTGGTCCACGAACTCGACCATGCTGTGAATGATGCTCTGCGGATGCACGACCACTTCCACGCGATTCATCGGCACGCCGAAGAGCCAGCGGGCCTCGATCATCTCCAAGCCTTTGTTAAAGAGGGTGGCGGAATCAATCGTGATCTTGCGCCCCATGCTCCACGTCGGATGCTTCAATGCCTGCTCGACGGTGACATGCTCCAGCTCCGCAGCACTGGCTTTGCGGAATGGGCCGCCACTGGCAGTGAGTATCAGACGCTGGACATGCGCCGGATCGCGACCTTCGAGGCATTGGTAAATCGCGTTGTGCTCGCTGTCCACGGGCAGGACGAGAACGCCTTTGCGTTTCGCGGCGGTCATGACCGCTTCACCGGCCATGACCAAAATTTCCTTGGAGGCCACGGCAAGGTCTTTGCCCAATTCGATTGCCGCCAGCGCGGGAGCCAGACCCGCCGTTCCGACGATTGCGACCAACACCATGTCGGCTTCGGTTTGCTGCACGATTTCGACAAGCCCTGATGCGCCATCAAAAATCTCCACATCATGCGGCAACATCGCTCGCGCTTTTTTTGCCGCCACGGGATCGGTCACGGCGACTTGCTTCACGCCGGTCTCCGCAACTTGCTTCACCAAGGCATCCACGCTGAGTTGCGCGGCCAGCCCGACGATTTCCATTCGCTCCGGGATGACGCGCGCGACCTTCAACGCACTGGTGCCGATGGAACCGGTGGAGCCGAGGATGAGGACTTTGCGACGACGGCAGATCATGATTGATAAATGGGGCGCAGACTTCGAACGCTTATGAAATCAGCTTCAGATAAAAATAAGCCACCGGAAGTGCAAACAACATGCTGTCGGTGAGATCAAGAATGCCGCCAATGCCCGGCAGCGTATGTCCCGTGTCCTTGACCTGATGACAGCGCTTGAGCACCGATTCTGCGAGATCACCCAGCACGCCAACGAGGCAGAGCAGAACAGGAAAAGCGATGGCATGTGACCAAGTGAGCGGCGCGATACTTCCGGCGTCCAGCCACAAGAAACCGGCCATCGCCAAACAACTGCCCGCGATGGCGCCGCCAAATCCTTCCCATGACTTCGCGGGGCTGATGTGCGGGATCATCTTGTGACGGCCCAGCCAAGTGCCGATGATGTAGGCTCCGATGTCGCTGAACTTCACCACGAGGATCACCAGCAAAAGCAGATGCGCACCGTCAGCACCGTGGAAAAGAATGCGCAGAAAAAATCCGCCGGTCAGCGTTGAGTAAACAAAACCCAATATCGCGCCCGTGATGCGTTGCAATGTGCGCTCGCCTTCGAGTGGCTGGCGCAGCGTGAGCGCGAACGCGCCCAGCATGACCGCCAAAACCGCGAGCGCATCCAGCCAGAACGGTATCGCTTCTTCATGTGGGAGAAGTGTCGCGCAGCGTGATCTGAATCCCATCCACGCAGCAGCCGCCCAGTAAGTGGCGCACGCCAGCAGCAGAAGATTGCCATAAGCGCGAGCGCCATCATCATCGTGCTGCAACCGGACATATTCCCAGGTGCCGAGCATTCCGAACAGGACAATGATCACTACCCAGGGCCAGTCCAGATGAAAGGCCAGCGCGCTGCCGATAAGCGCGAGCAGCGCGATCGTGCT
>JAYVQB010000161.1:0-8810 GCA_043757085.1 Verrucomicrobiota bacterium | reverse complement strand
AGATCGGACGGCGCAGATCGAGAGCATCAATGATGCCCTTGGGGGTAAGCAGGAAATTGGCTCGAACGATTTCGGTCAATCTCTCACTGGATACTATGCCTGTGCCGAAAGTATCGACCAGCACGCTGACTGGCTCGGCGACGCCGATGGCGTAAGCAAGCTGGACTTCGCAGCGGGTGGCCAATTTGGCAGCGACGATGTTCTTGGCGATATAGCGAGCCATGTAGCAGGCAGAACGGTCAACCTTTGTTGGGTCTTTACCGGAGAAGGCACCGCCGCCGTGACGGCCCATGCCGCCGTAGCTATCGACGATGATTTTACGACCGGTGAGGCCGCTGTCGCCCTGCGGGCCGCCGACGACGAATTTGCCGGTCGGGTTGATGAGATACTCGGTGTCCTTGGTGAGCATGTTCTTCGGCAGCACCTTCTTGATGACCTGCTCGATGCAGAATTTTTCGATCTCGGCGTGGCTCACGTCAGCGGCGTGCTGCGTGGAGATGACGACATTCACGATGCGCGTCGGCTTGTCATCGACGTATTCGACGGAGACCTGGCTCTTCGCGTCAGGACGCAGCCACTTGGCCAGCTTGCCGACCTTGCGAATGCGGGTCAGCTCACGACCGAGGCGATGAGCAAACATGATCGGCGCAGGCATGAGCTCCGGGGTGTCATCACAGGCGAAGCCAAACATGATGCCCTGGTCGCCAGCACCTTGTTCCTGATGCTTCTTGCCTTCGGCACCTGCGGCATCCACGCCCTGCGCGATGTCGGGGCTTTGGATGGTGAGGTAGTTGTTGATGAAGAGCTTGTCGGCGTGGAAGACGTCGTCGTCATTCGTGTAACCGATGCCGCGCACAGCATCGCGGATCACTCTGCCGACGTTGATGACTTCATCGATGGGCTTGGTGGTGCCATTCTTCTTGTTCTGCAGCTTCGGGATGGTGATCTCACCACCGACGACGACGACGTTGCTCTTCGCGAAAGTTTCGCAAGCCACGCGGCTCTTCGGGTCGATCGCGAGGCAGGCGTCGAGGATGGCGTCAGAAATGGTGTCGCAAACTTTGTCAGGATGGCCTTCGCCGACGGATTCAGAAGAGAAGATGTAGCTGTTGGGCATGGTGGGTGTGGTTTTGTTTAATATGGACAGATGATGATATGTTGATATGTTGCAGAAATCAACCGTGACGTCAATCCTCAAATCATTTGCTTTGATCAGCGATCCCACCCGGGCGCGCATCTTGGCCTTGCTGCGTCAGGAAGAGCTGTCGGTCGCGGAGCTGCAAGAAATTCTTGCGCTCGGTCAAAGCAACATCAGCGCCCAGCTCGCGCGCCTGAAAGAGACGGGGCTGGTCACGGATCGGCGCTCGGGTAAGAATCGGCTTTATCGATTGCAACCGCCGGGCGCGAAGGAGCGCGACACTCATGCGCATCTGCTGGCTCTGCTGGATGCCGCGACGCAGGAGCTGCGCGAAGCCAAGCGCGACATGACCGCGCTGAAGCTCATTCGCCGAAAGCGCGCGGACACTGCACGCTCATACTTTGATGCGCTGGCTGGAAAGTTTGGGCGGCATCACATTCCGGGTCGCTCATGGAAAGCGCTCGGCGAAACATTATTGCATCTCATACCGTCGTCGCTGGTCATCGCCGATCTCGGAGCGGGCGAGGGGACACTTTCCCAAATGCTCGCGCGTCATGCAAAGCAAGTCATCGCGGTGGACAATTCTGAGCAGATGGTTGCTTATGGCACCAAGCTTTCCAAGCAGCACGGTTTTGCCAATCTCGACTTTCGGCTTGGTGATCTCGAAGATCCCCCCATCAAACCGGGCACGGTGGATGTGGCTTTTTTCAGTCAGGCGCTGCATCATGCGCAAAATCCCGCGAACGCGATTGCGGCGGCGCATCGAATCCTCAAACCAAGCGGTGTCATCGTCATCCTCGACTTGCTGAAGCACACGTTTGAAAAAGCTCGTGCGCTCTATGCGGATGTATGGCTCGGATTTTCTGAAGTCGAACTCCACGAACTTCTCGAAGACGCAGGCTTCCGCGTTCAGGAAATCCGCGCGGTAGATCGCGATATTAAGAGTCCGCATTTTCAGACAGTGCTCGCGGTCGGCCAGAAAAACTGAGCCAAGCCCGCATATCTTGCAACGCGGGTAGAACGACTTTGAAAGTCGTTGAACGTTAGACGATTTTCAAAATCGTCCTACTGATGGTGCGCTGGGAAACGACTTGTTAAGCTCTCTTTGCGCTTCGCAGCTGAAAAAAGAGAAAGCTCTCCGGCCTTGCGACCGGAGAGCCAGACGATCCAGCAACCAAAAATTACGAGGATCGAACGAAAGGTTGCAACAAACCAGGCTGCATCCGATTTCGGCCCGCAAACCGTGAAGCCCGCAGACGCCCTTATCTTAAAATCTTTTGATGGGGCGTCAATACAGAGGGGGCACTTTTTCAAAAACAAGTGCCGATTCGCAGTTATGAGAGGGTATTTTAGGGCCGAATTACGAAAATTTTAGGATTTTTCAGGTTGACATGAAATTGGGCATTCTGAGGTAATGGATAATTTAGAACGACATAAGATTGTCGCATATCACTCATAATAAATTGATTATGACAATTTCAACTCCTCCGGTGAATTGTTTTTTGATTTATCTGCAAAAGTTTTTGTGATGGGGATAATAAATGAAAATTCGGCATGATTTCTCTATTCTTGAATGGATTCGTCATGCGACGAGGCGCTTTTTTTTGCAATGAGAAGCGCGGGAAATCTCATTTCCCAAGTCCTGCCGTGAATTCCGATTTAGCAGAGAAAGAATCAGCCCGGGAGGTTCGTTGACTTTCAAACGCCTGAAAACGAGTGGCCTCGTGCTGAAGGATTTCCGCTTTGCGGTTGCGCCTCTTGGTCAAACGGTGTTGTTTCTCCACTCGCGGCTTATCCAAACATATTTGATTATGCATCTGAAAACTATCATCGCCGGAACTGCCTCAATTTTATTTGCGCTCACAGCTTGCGGGCCATCCAACGAACAGGTGGCACCACCCTCGAAATCCAGCGCCAGTTCAGCGTCAACCGCCACTAAAAAAGAGGAGCCACAAAAGAAGGCTGATGACTCTTCAGTGCTCGCTGCGGAAATTGGGAAAGCAGATCCCAACCTTTATGGATGGCGCGGCCCACTGCAGACCGGGGCAGGCGTGGGGCATTACGCCAACGGGAAACTGAATCCGAATCCACTATGGACTCGGGAAACACACGGACGTGGCACTCCAGTGATCGTGGACGGAAAAGTCTTCACTTTTGGCTATCGCGGCGAGAAAGAAGAACTCATTGAGCACCTGGCCTGCCTTGATGAAAAAACCGGCGAACAGCTCTGGCAGATTGAGTGGCGCGATTTTATCAGTGATACCGTTTACAACCGTTATGCAATTGGCTCGCCTTGCGTGGATCCGGAAACGAAGCGCGTTTACCTCCTTTCCGCCTATGGTGTTTTCATCTGCACGGATTTTGCCGGAAAAGAACTCTGGCGGCATTCGCTCATGGAGGAGATTGGCCGCATGACGTTTCCGAACTCGAAGGTGGGTGCGCCAATCATCGAGGGCGACCTCGTTATTATTCAAGGCATCACGTCTAACTGGGGCGGTGACGGACCTGCGGCCAACCGATTCTATGGATACGACAAAATCAGCGGCGAACTTGTCTGGTCGAGCACGCCCGGTGAAATTCCGCCAAAGGACAGTTCACATTCCACACCAGTGCTGGAGACTCGCGATGGGAAACGCGTGTTCTGGGTCGGCACCGGCTGCGGAAATATTGTTTGCGTGAATGCCCGCACCGGCCAGCCTCTCCTGCGGCACAAAATGTCCAAGGGCGGCGTGAACGGCTCCGTCCTGATCCACGGAGGCAACAAAATCATCGCCGTGCATGGCGAAGAAAATCCTGACACACCAGATAAAGGACGCATGGTCGCGATCAAGATGCCCGAGCACTTCGATGCTCAACAGATGGTGCTTGATCCCGATCTCAGCCCTGAAAAATGGAAGGCCAACGAACTCTGGCGCGCAAACATCACGGCGGAAACCAGTTCCCCGACGCTCGTGGGTGATCACATTTATCAGGTCACTGAAGGTGGTGAATTGCTGAGCGTAAATGCGAATACTGGTGCCATTGAATGGGCAAAAAAATTGAGCAACAAGAACATTCACGCATCTCCCTTCTATGAAGACGGACTGATCTATTGCGTGTTTCCGTCAGGTCAGCTTTTCGTCGTCAAGCCGGGTGTGAGCGATGCGGAGATCGTTCAGGAGATCAAACTCGAAGGGCAGGGGATCGGTTCGCCCATCATCGCCAAGGGCCATCTTTATGTGCATACGACGGCGAAGTTCTATTGCTTCAAAATAAACCACAGCGGCATTAAATACGATTCCGTTCCGGTTGCTGTAGTTCCCCATGCCGCTGCCCCGGCCGCGCTGCAAATCATCCCGCCGGAATTTGTCATCCATCCGGGTGAGAAGCACGCCTTCAAGATTCGCTCCATCGACAAGAACGGGTTTGTCGTCGCCGACGTTCCGAAGGCAGCATGGGAAAGCTTCATTCCACCGACCGCGAAGGTCAAAGCTCTGCTCGACGGCAAGTTCAACGACTCCGGCGAAATCGTGGCCGAGCCTTCCGCCAAACAATCCGCTGGCGCATTCAAGGCCACAGCGAACGGACTTATCGGCACCATCCGCGGACGCGTCATCTCGAATCTGCCCATCGAACTGGACTTTGAGAAATTCGAAATCTCCGAGGATCATCCTCCTGATACTGCGGGTGAAACTTACAAGTTCGCGTATCCGCCGCTGCCTTGGATTGGCGCGCGTTTCAAGTTCGATGTGCGCGATCTCAATGGGAATAAAGTGCTCGCCAAGAGTTTCGATCGTCTCCTTTTCCAGCGCGCGATGGTTTTCATCGGCACGCCCGAAATGCACGACTACACTGTTCAGGCGGATGTCATGACTGACGGGAATCGCCGCGCAAAATCCGATGTGGGTGTCATCAACCAGCGCTACATGATTGTGCTCAAGGGCAACGCGAATGAGCTTGAAGTCAGTTCAAACTTTGAACGCTTCAGGCGCGCAGTGCCATTTCCAGTCAAAGCCCAGCAATGGTATGTCCTCAAGACTCAAGTGCAGGTGAACCCTGACGGCAGTGGCGTTGTTCTGGCCAAGGCGTGGGAACAAGGGCAGCCTGAGCCCGCCGAATGGACGATCAAGGCGGAAACGCCCATCGTGCACAGGCTCGGCTCTCCCGGTCTTTTTGGCTTCACTCCGCAGAACCAGATGCGCGTCTATATCGACAACATCAAGGTGAAAACAAACAAGTAGCGCAAAAATTCCCATCTAACCCCCTAGCTGACATCATCATGAATCGTAAGTTTTTGAACCTGATCGCCGCAGTCTTCGCCTCCACCGCCCTCCACGCGGGTGACTGGCCTCAATGGGGTGGCGGTGACTCGCGCAACATGATCTCCGATGAAAAAGGACTTCCTGTGGCAATGGTCGCCGGCAAAAAACTCAAGGGCAGCCAGGAAATTGACATGAGCACCACAAAGAACTGTCTCTGGGTAACGAAACTCGGATCGCAGTCCTACGGCACGCCGAACGTGGCCGGTGGTAAAATTTTCGTCGGCACAAACAACGAGGCACCCCGCAACCCCCAGATCGAGGGTGATCGCGGCATCGTGATGGTCTTGGATGAGAAGACGGGCAAGTTCCTCTGGCAAATGGTCACGCCGAAACTCGGCGCGGGCAAAGTGAGCGACTGGGAATTCCTCGGCATGTGTTCCACTCCCACCATCGTGGGCGACAAGGGTTACGTCATCACCAACCGTTGCGAAATTGTCTGCATCAGCACCGCTGGACTCGCTGCCGGCAACAAGGGCATGACCGACGAGGCCAAATATATGGCCGCACCCGACAAGGATGGGAAAATGCAGCCTGCTCAGCCCGGCCCGCTCGATGCGGACATCATCTGGGTCTATGACATGCGCAAGGAGCTCGGCGTCTTCCCGCACAACATCGCCTCTAATTATCCGCTCGTCGTCGATGGCAAAGTCTATGTCGCCACCTCGAACGGCGTGGACTGGTCCCATAGCAACATCCCCGCACCACAGGCCCCCAGTTTTGTCTGCGTCGATGCCGAGACCGGCAAATATGTCGCTGAGATTCCCGCCGCTGAAAAAATCAGTGAAAACATTATGCATTGCAACTGGTCATCGCCCACAACCGCGTTGGTCAATGGAAAGCGCATGATCTTTTTCGCCGCTGGCAATGGCTTCGTCTATGGACTTGGCACCGGTAACGAGCGCAAGGAAGTGGAGAAGGATATTTTTGAATTGCCCGTTAATTTCAAATACGACGCCGTGCCAAAGGAATACCGCCTCAAGGAAGATGGATCGCCCAAAAAATATGCAGAATTCGACGGCCCCAGCGAACTCATCGCCACCCCTGTCGTGGTGGACAACCTGCTCTACTCCGCCATCGGGCAGGACCCGGAACACGGCGAAGGCGTCGGTATGTTGAGCTGCATTGATGTTGCCAACGGAGGCAAGGAAGTCTGGACTTTCAAGGATATCGAACGCACCATTTCCACCCCGGCCGTCAAGGATGGCATCGTTTATGCCGCCGACTACACGGGCCGCGTTTTTGCGCTCGATGCCAAGACGGGAAAACTTTTCTGGAAGTTCGACACCAAAGGCCACATCTGGGCCAGCCCCGTAGTCGCCGATGGCAAAATCTATATCGGCAATGAGGAGGGTGATCTCTTTATTCTCGCTGAAGGCAAAGAAATTAAGGAAATCGGACGCATTGAATTCTCGGCGCCGCTGAAAAGCAGCGTCGTTCCTGCGAATGGCTGCCTCTACATCACCACCGAGACGCATCTCTACTGTTTCAAAGAGGGCGCGAAGCCTGTGCAGTAACACAGGCATCCAGCCTGTGTTGTCGAGCGGGCATCCTGCCCGTTCATCAATTCCTCATTCTCCCCATGACCGCCGCCGAAAAACTCGACACTCATCTCAAGGAAATCCTCAACTGGCATTTCTCGCCCGAAACAGGCTGTCCCTTCTGGCTTGAATGGGCGTCGAAAAACTGGGATCCGCGCAGCGAGATCAAGTCCTTCGCCGACATGGTGAAGTTCTCTCATTTTCAAGACGAATGGTTGCGTGATCTTCAGCCTGAAGTCTGGGTGCCGAATGCATTCAAGGGCAAGCCCTTCAACATCTTTGAAACCGGCGGCACCACCGGAATGCCCAAGCAACGCATCGGCTGGGAAGATTACAAACACGACTACAGCGAGTTCTCCACAAAACTGAAGGACGAGCACTTCCCGCGTGGCGGCGCCTGGCTGATGATGGGACCCACCGGCCCACGCAGGCTGCGTCTGGCCATCGAGCATCTCGCGAACGTGCGCGGCTCCTCGTGCTACTTCATTGATCTCGACCCGCGCTTCGTGAAAAAGCTTATATCTAACAAGCAGTTCGACATCGCGAAGCAATACATGGAACACGTCGCCGATCAGGCAGCGGTCATTCTGAAGCATCGCAAAGTCACTGGCCTGTTCACCACACCGAAACTCCTCGAAGCGCTCTCAGAAAAAGTGAATATTTTCGAGGCCGGCATTCGCGGAGTCTTTTGCGGAGGCACCACCATGTTGCCACAAAACGTCCGCTTCATCGTCGAGGAAATTTTGGAGAATCGCATTGGCTTCTATCCGACCTACGGCAACACCTTGATGGGCCTAGCCGCCAGTGTGCCGCTGCTGCCAGAGGATAAGTTCTCCATCACCTACTACGCCCCCCAGCCCCGCGCCGTGCTCCGCGTAGTGAACCCCGACAAAACCGAAGACGCCGTGGACTACGACACTTGGGGTCGCGTGGAACTGACTACGCTCACGAAAGAATTCTTTATGCCCCGCTTCCTCGAACGCGACGAAGCCCTGCGCCGCAAACCCCGTGCCCCCTACGAATGGGACGGCGTCGCCGAAGTCCGTCCGTTCGGCGCGATGGAGAACAAGATTGTTGAGGGGGTTTACTAGACCTCATTTATAATATAGGAGCGCGCGTGTGTCTGAGGAACGAAGACCACTCGCTGTATTACATATCTTCTCAAGGCGGCGAGTAGGCGAAAATCGCAAGAAAAAACGAGAAAAAACTGACAGTTGTAAATATAGAGGGTGTGATTGATGAAAGTCGTTTGCCAGTGAGCGTCAACATGCGAGTATGCGTCATCATGCAGCCGGAAACGCTCGCCAAAAAGCTCGGCACCACGACTCATCTGTCAGCTTTGCGGCAGGAGGCTCGTCGGCATGGATTATCCAGTGAAGCCGACCTCGTGAATGAAGCAGTTGCTCGCGGTTGTTTTCATTACATGCAGGCTTTTGCACCGCCTCAGCAAAGAGTCAGTGAAGAGAAGTTTTCGAATGAAAAACTCGCACTGGCGCTGCTCACGATTGCCAATCCCTACGACCCGCACATGATCCGTGTTGGAGCCATGATGCTTGGCGCAGGTGGAAATGATCCCAAGGTTCTGGCGCGCTATGCCATGTGGGAGCGAAGCGAATCCGTGGTGCGTGCGATAGCAGAGCATGCATTGCGGTATGAACCAGAGAATCCGTTCTGGAGCGACCTATTGCATGCGCTTCCCGATTCATCGCAGGTGCGGGATGGGGTGTTGCCCCACCATACACGCTTCGTTTCGATGCCAGGATTGATTGGCCCAGGAAAAACTGGCAAGACCGTTTGGTTGAGGCCGATAAAAATAGCAGAACTCGGTTATGC
>JAYVQB010000160.1:0-2287 GCA_043757085.1 Verrucomicrobiota bacterium | reverse complement strand
GTTCTTCCCGCGCGACATCAACTTGCTCACGCCGCAGTATTCCTCGCCGATGGAAGATGTGCATCTGGAGGCGGGCGATCCGCTCTTCATGAGCGGTGAACCTGCCAGTTCTTTCTATGCAGTAAAGAGCGGCAGAATCGACATCACGGATGAAAACGGCGAGATCGTAAAATCGGCTACGGCGGGCCAGCATTTCGGCGAACGCGCCCTGTTGGAAGATCACATCTGGCGTTACAACGCTACGGCGAAGGAGTCTTCCACGTTGGTGACGATCAGTGAAAAGGTCTTTCAGAAACTCGTCAATTCCATTGGCTCGCTCAATAAACTCTTCCTTCGCACGGCGGACAATTATGACAGCGAAAATGAGATCAAGCATGTCATCGATCACTTGCCGCAGCGGGCCAGGCAGGGGAGCGTGAGTGTTCTGATGGTGCGTGACGTGGCGTCCGTGCGCGAAGAGATGACGCTGCCGGAGTTACTGGCGATGTTCCATACCGTGCGTCACACGAGTTATCCCGTGTTGGATGCGGGCGGTCATCTCAAAAGCTTGCTGCGCCGCAGCGACACGCTGGAGTGGCTCAAGCATCATCCCATCGATAGCTCTGTGCTGGTTCGTGACCTGCCAGTGAAACGCCCGCTGATCGTTGCGCCCGATGATGAACTTTCCGTCGTGTTCGAGACCTTGATCCGCACTGGCGCGAGCAAGGCGGTGGTGTGTGATGCGGAAAAAAAACTCGTCGGGATGCTGACGCTGTTTGATTTGCTTTCCTGCGATGCGAAGCAAGTCTAATCGCCTTCCATCATGCTCGCTTTCTATCTCCATCATCTTAGCCCTTATATCATTCGCTTCAGCGACAAGGTTGCGCTGCATTGGTATGGGCTGGCTTATGTGGCTGGATTTTACTGCGCCTATCTCGTGATGCACAGTCTCGCGAAGCGTGGCTATGGCGAGATCAAGCCGGACAAGGTGGCCGACTTCATTACCTTCGCCGCGCTCTTCGGCGTGGTCGTGGGTGGACGGCTCGGCTACATGCTGCTCTATAATTTTGACGAGTTCATTCACGATCCGTCCATCATTGTAAAACTCTGGGACGGCGGCATGGCCAGTCACGGCGGCATCGCGGGGCTGGCGATTTACACCATGATTTATGGCTGGCGGAACAAGCTCTCGTGGGTCGGCCTCGCGGACAATCTTGTCGTCTCGGGATCCATTGGCCTGTTCTTCGGGCGCATCGCAAATTTTATTAATGGCGAGTTGTTTGGGCGTATCACGAATGTGCCGTGGGCGGTGAAGTTTCCCACGGAAGTGCATCACAGCGGATTCGTTCCCGCCGTCCCCACGGATTTGAATTATCTCGCGCTGCCGCATCACAGTCACGAGATCATTGATGTGATGAGTCAAGCTCCCGGCGGAGTGCAGGAGCTGGAGTCCATCCTCAATCCACGACATCCATCGCAGATATATGAAGCGTTGCTGGAGGGGCTATTGCTTTTTGTGGTGCTGTATTTCGTGCGCACTCGCTCGAAGCATTTGCCCAATGGACTGGTCACTGCACTGTTCTTCCTGCTCTATGCAGCGGTGCGCATCTTCGGCGAGAACTTCCGCGAGCCGGATTCCGGGGCGCATCCGATCATGGGCATGACGCATGGTCAGTTCTATTCCACGTTCATGATCGGAGCCGGGCTGGCTTTCCTTGTTTATGCCGCACTTGCGGGACGGCGGAAATCGAAGGTGGTTTGAGTCCGGCCTTGCCATCGCAATTAGTTCAAGGAACATTATTCGCATGAAACTGCGTCTGATTTTCCCTGTCGTTCTCTTTTGTCTGGCCTTTCCTGCGTGGTGCGATGAACCGCAGAAGGACGCAAAGAAACAGTTCACGCGCTTTGAAGAAGATGACAAAGGCGCGCGATTGCAGACGGGCATCGCCACCTATAAAAATCAGGACGGCGTGACCGTGGACTTGATCGGGGCCATTCACATTGCGGACAAGGCATACTACGAAAAGCTCAACGAGCGCTTCACGCAATATGATGCGCTGCTGTATGAAATGGTGGGCGAGGCTTTTGAAAAACGTGCGGCCCTTAAAAAAGCCAAAGATGAAAACAAAGATCTGGAAGCAACGTCTGAAGAAACGGAGGAAGCCGCCGCTGGGAAAAAGCTCGCATGGCTCCATCCGCTTTATGACACGATGGAAAAGTCATTGGGCCTCTCCGGTCAGATGCGCTGCATAGACTATTCCAAGGCAAACTTTGTCCACGCCGACATGACGATGAGGGAATTCGCGGA
>JAYVQB010000159.1:0-2294 GCA_043757085.1 Verrucomicrobiota bacterium | reverse complement strand
AAATAAATCACCGCCACCGGATTATTTTTCACCAGTTGTCGCGCAGTCTCGATGCCATCCAACTGCCCGGCCAGTTGCACATCCATCAGCACCACATCGGGCCGCAAATCATCAGCCAGTTGCAACGCCTCTTCCCCGTGGCGACACAGCCCCGCGACATCATAACCAAGGCCCACCAGCGTCGTCGCGAGATCGCAGCCGACAAGGCCTTCATTTTCTACAATCAGCACGCGGATTTTGTCAGTGTCAGGCATAAGATAAAATAGGCACTTCACAAAAATGCACGGCAGCGGCTATGGCCCATGCACCTTCTCGTCCCTCTCGACTTTCAACAAGTTGTGCTTTTGATCATATTCAAGGTTCAGATCATTGGGCTTCGGATTAAAATAATACTCAAACCGGATGGCTCCATTTTCATACCAGTGAAACCCTGCATAGTCGGCTCCTCCACAAACCTTGCCATAGTTGGCACTAATTAATTTTCCTTGGGCGTCAACTTTTGTTCTCACACGTAGGTAAAAGTGATCACCTTCCTTTGCATCGGTTTCATAGCCGGAGGGTTCCAGAGGAGATTTTTCAGGTGCAACCCCGGCCCTCATTACATATTTTGGCAAGTAACCTTCTTCAGGCGCAAAATGTGGGAGACGAAGCGAACTGTGCGTTTCTTTATCCCGGATCAGAATAAGACCGTCGTTTGGATTGGAAAAACTAACCGTAAGAGTTGTATCGTGCGGCTGGGTAACGTCCTTGGTTGCTCCATCTATTACAAAAATCACATCGTTGACTATGCCACGCCCATGTGGGGCCACCCAGTCAGAAACCTGAAGATCGAAACCCACTGGCTGTCCCAACACTGGAAGTTTAATTGCAGTTAATCCGCCAACACGCCTCGCATAGAGTGGAATTGGATTGAGCACTCGATAGAGTTTAATCTTCACAGGCTTGTTCCATGGCTCCCACTTGCCAAGTTTGCTATCGTGAGTATTTAGGGCCAGGCCACTGCTGGGATAGTATTCGTTGTGCCTGATCATATATTTAACCTCCCCCCTCGGAGTGGTGAATTCGATGGAGGCATTTCCACCAGCGTCAGTGGTTACAGACTCTTCGCGATAAACATCCGTTCCGAATCCTCCCGTCCCAGATGCATCCCAATGATCGAACACAGTCAATTTTATTAAAACGCTCGCAATGGGTTTGCCGTCATCACTCTCGACATGGAAAGGTATCTTTGCCTTCGAAGCATCCTGACAACTGGCCATCCCGGCAAAGGATAGAACTACAACTATTGTATTAAGTAGATTTTTCATTTTAGATCTCCAACTTTTATCCAGCTTTCGTATAATGCATGATTGAAAAAGAATGCGACATCCCTGTAGTCGCCATGATGCCAGTCGTTGTTACCAAGACGTATTGATGGCCAGTATACGATGCTGTCATCATCTGGATCAAACGTGCGTAATGTCATGAGATCAATTTGGTTTTCAAGAAAGACACGAACTTGAACTTTCCCGGTTGCATCAGATAAAGCTGGAATCGCCTCCGAAAGGGTTTTTGAGCGAGTGTAGGGGTCGGATGCTTTAGTGCTTCCTTTCGCCGGATCAGTCAAGTCGGGTTCTGAAAATGGTTTAAACAAAGGTTTTGTTCGAAGCGAATCAGCGGACAGCGCATCAACATCATCCTTAAGAGGCCAGTAGATTCGCCCATCAACTCTTTTTTCGTAGGTGTGATTGATACCCCAACCGCCTTGAATGTTATAAGCGGCAATGACATTATAAAAACTTAGCAGAAAAATAGCCATGGTAGCGTCGTCACGCCCTTTTGCCATTTCTTGATAAACCCATGCTTTGCTAACCCCTAAATTTGGCCAAGTTCCGTCTGATTTGTCGAGCACGTCTTCGCCGCTGGAATAGTAGTTCGTAACATTTGTTTTGGCGGTGATGCCTGCAAAGCGACCCCGCCAGCGGAGATGGTTCCGACCGTCGTTTGGACCTTCGCACGAGAGGCGATATTCAAACTTATTTGAAGGGAAGGCAATCAGCAGTGGGCGGATGTCCAGACGTAACGGGAAAAAATCTAGTAGGTCGGCAATACCAGCCACGTTTTCATCTCTCCAATTTTCCGAATGCCCATACTGCCCTGCTGGAACATTTGCAGCTTCGCCGGGATAATCTGTAAACGGGCTACCTTGTGTAGTCTCGGCGCAGGCCGTTAAATAAATCACCGCCACCGGATTATTTTTCACCAGTTGTCGCGCAGTCTCGATGCCATCCAACTGCCCGGCCAGTTGCACATCC
>JAYVQB010000158.1:0-2298 GCA_043757085.1 Verrucomicrobiota bacterium | reverse complement strand
AGACGCTGGTAAGCTCCGCGTTTCTGATCCTCCGGGTGCGGTTCAATCGCGAGAATGGTGATGTCGCCTTTGCCCGGTCCGTAAGCCCAAAACATCCGTCCCGCTGACGGCGTGTTGTTCTCAAGATAGGACTGAAAAATCTTGATCCCGTATTTCCGGGTCAAGTCGTCAATCTCGTGGGATGCAAGGCTGTTGTGCCGGGGATTTTGAGCGAGATGACCGAGAGCCTTGATAAGTTTTTTGAAAAGCTTCTCTTCATCCTTATCCAGTTTTCCTTGCATCTTGCGTGTAGAAAGGTCGATCCACAACGCCTCCATTTCCGGCAACCCCATGCGAATGTTAAAGTTCATTTGAACCTCTCAAGCCTCGATGAATGCGGAAAGGTTGATGGGCGCTGAAGCCAGACCTTTTTTTAAACTGGCGACTGACTTTTCCAGCATCTTGAGGGAACGGGCCGAAACAGCCTCGGGCGATACCAGCACCCGCGGCTCCAGCAGAAAGGAGCCGTTGGAAAGCGCCTTCACATGGAAATACTTCGTTCTGGCTTTGCGCAGGCTGATGCGCTTCTTTGCATCGGCGGCGATGTCGTATTGATCCACGATTGTGGGGCTGATCTTCTTCGGACGCTGGAGTGTCGCTGCTGGCATAATGTGAATAATGGTGGGATTTCCCACCATTGTCAAATGGAACCAGGTGCTCTGGTAGCTACTGTAGGCAAAGCGTTTCCGCGCAAAATCCATGTGTGCTGGATGGCCTGAAATCGGCAAACTTGGTGGGGCGCTGCTGCGTCGGCGCCCAAATCTTTCCGGGTTGGTAGATGTGAAAATGGGGCGTGCTGGCCTTGTTGCGTGAATACTATTCCGGAAAGCTCCGCACCACCTCCGCCCTTATTTTATTTTCGGCGCCGACACAGCAGCGCCCTATCGGGAACGTCAGATAAGACTTTCCCCACCAAAACCCGCACTTGGAAATGCCCCGCTTCACGCTATACTCCGTTCTCGTTCGCACTTTACAGGCCATGACCCTTACCAAGGAAATCCCCGTCGCTCAGATTGAAAGCCTTGATCTGCATCAGGGTGACAGCCTGCCGGTGGTCGCTGAGAAGGGGGCCACTTTCTTGATTCAGATTGTGAAAGCGGCCCGGCAACCTTCCCAACAGAAACGCGGCAGCGCGGGAGCCTGGGCAAGGAAATATGCGGGAATCGCTCGGCTAAACGAAGGAGAGACAAATCCGGTTCCTCTGATCTCACCCGATGATTTTCTGGTGAATTTTGGAGCGCCTGTCGGCACTGTATAAGTCTGTAAAATTCTACATTTGTTTAATACCACAGACTTTACCGAGCACTAGCAGGATGTTGAAAACATCTTGTGAATGTCGCATTATGCTCCAAAATATATCGAACTTAAATGTTATGGAAATAGCATCATGATGCCCACATCCATTCCGTGGTATGAATCTGAGGACGACTTCAATGCCGTTCTTGGCGTTCTTCCCGTCAGTGAATCTTACAATGCTTTCAGTTACACCGAATGGGTCACTCAAATTCAAGGTATTGAAAAGGATATTGTTTGCCGTGGACAACTTCCCATTCGTGTAACAGTAAAGCCCTCCGCCATCGAAGAATGGTGTAAGGCACGCGGACTCCTGATCTGCCGAAAATCCATCATGGATTACGCAATGATGAGGATGGGAGCTTCTATCGTTGACCGCTCCAAGAACTGACCCGCCATGGTCGCCACAAGATTCCTGAACAGTGCGCTTGAGCGTGAAAGCACTCTGCTATGCACTGTCCTAGACTCGCCTAAAACCAAATAAAAAACCAAGATATGACAAAATACGAATACAAACTACTAAGAATTGATTACGCGCCCCATCTTTCCATGGACCATGATACAGGCGTGATGAACCAACATGGGGAGGATGGATGGGAGCTAATCCAAGTTCTCGGTCCTCTGGTTATTGACGTTCCACAAAATCATGAGCAGGCTGCAAGTTTAGTCTATGTTCTAAAGCGTCAAAGGGACTGAGTCAGTAATCAGCATCCCCGAGTAATAAGCACCAGACCACCCCTACAATCTACGTTCTACACATTTTCTTATGACACACGAAGAATCAATAAGGAGCCTTGTCGGTGAGTCCGCGCGTAAGCGTCAAGCCAAGCGCCCTGCCACTGCTGCTTGACCTTGCTGTTTAAACACCGTGTCACTGGCGGTCGTAGCATCATGACTACGACGCCCAGTGGTTATGACACGAGTTTGATGGCAGCTTCTTGCTTCGCCCTGGCCCAGGCTGCGGGG
>JAYVQB010000157.1:0-2305 GCA_043757085.1 Verrucomicrobiota bacterium | reverse complement strand
TGCTCTACACGGGTCGCAACGGGCACGTCGCGCATGAGTGCATTCTTGATCTGCGGCATTTCAAAACCGTAACCGTTGAAGATGTGGCGAAGCGCCTGATGGACTTTGGTTTCCACGCACCGACCATGAGCTGGCCGGTTGCGGGCACCTTGATGGTGGAGCCTACAGAAAGCGAGAGCCAGGCCGAGCTGGATCGCTTCATCGAAGCGATGATAGAAATCCACGGCGAGATCGAATCTGTCGAGACCGGTCTGGTCGATGCCGCAAACAATGTGCTCAAACGTGCGCCACATACCGCAGCGGATTTGCTCCGCGAGCAATGGGATCGTCCGTATTCCCGCGAAGAAGCGGCTTTCCCGCTTGCGTGGGTAAAGGCTGACAAATACTGGCCGCCAGTCGGCCGTGTGGACAATGTTTATGGTGATCGCAACCTCGTCTGCACGTGTGCGGGAATGGAGGAGTATGCAAGTTGACTGGCCGGTGTGGAAGCCGACGATTCGTGCGACGCTGATGTTCGTTTGCGACAGCGGCAAAGTTTTGCTCATCCGCAAGAAACGCGGGTTTGGCATGGGCAAGATCAATGGGCCGGGCGGAAAGCTTGATCCCGGTGAATCAGAACTCGACTGCGCAATTCGCGAGACGGAGGAAGAGCTGGGTGTGACGGCGCTGGATGCGGTGAAGCGCGGCGAGTTGTGGTTTCAATTTGTGGACGGCATGGCGATGCACGTCGCAGTATTCATGGCGGTGCGTCATCAAGGTGAAGCCATTGAGACCGAAGAAGCTGCGCCACTGTGGACGCCGATTGATGCCATCCCCTTTGAAAAAATGTGGGCCGATGATGCCCACTGGCTTCACCGGATGCTCACGGGTAAGGAGAATTTTCTCGGCAAGTTTGTCTTCGATGGCGACGCGATGCTGGAGCGCAACATTGAGTGGCATGATATAGGCTTCTAAAAAAGATGGAGCGCGAGTGTGTCGCCAGACCACTCGCCTAAAATCAGGTCTTGTGCATGGCCACATTCCAAAGTCACAAGTGGCGAGTAGGCTTCGCCATACTCGCGCTCCTTCTCAATGATGCTGTCACCCAATTTTGTGAGACTCATTAATCCACGCCCTCTGCCTTCGGCTCCGGCAGAAACAATCCGATGATGAGACTGAGCACCGCCATGGTCACGGCTACATAGCCCGCTGCCTGCGCCACATGCATGGGTTTCACCAACACTGCGCCACCGGCCAGCAGGGGTGCCAGGAAACTCGTGGTCACCAATGACATGCTGGTTCCAATCATGCGGCCACCGACATTGGTGGCAAAACTGCCGCCCGTTCCACGCAAGTGCGTGGGAAAAACTTTTGGCAGATACTCTCCGAAATAGCTGAACTGCGCCACGACGACGAGTCCGCACAGTGCATAGGCTATGAGAAACATCGTTCCGCCGTTATTGAACAGCATGAAATAGGTCAGCGGCAAAATGATGAGCGCCGGTATCTGGAAAAGACGCAGCAACTTCACACGACTGATGCCGACGATGAGTAGCGCGGCGAGAATAATCCGGCCCACCAGTCCGCCCATTTCCTGATGGAATTGCACGGTATCGCTCATCTTTTTCACCTCGTCATTGAGGGGTTTCTGTTTGCCGAAGTTGGCTTTGATCTGGGCGACGATTTCTTTTCGCGATGAATCAGTGGGTGGCAGCGCATTGAGCTTTTTGTTGAGTTCATCGGCCTCTTTGCGCAACGGAGCCAGGGCCACTGATTGTGATTTAAGTTCGGGCAGACCGGGTGTTACGCGGGCGACGGTGACCTGAAGTGCGCCAAAGGCAATGCCATAGGCACAAGCTGAAAGTGCAGCCGTCACGAGTGTGACCCGGCGCAACTCCGGCGCAAAGAGCGCGGCAAAGCTCGGACGTTTTAGCGTGCCCGCCGCACGTTTTTCCTTCCACGCCTTGGATTCCGGGACAAAGGGCAGCAGCAGCACAATGGGAATGGCTGGAAGAATACCCGTCATCAGCAAGTAACGCCAGGAACTTGGATCGGTGGCCCCAAGAGTCAGCGGGAGACTCAGGTGGGCGAGGTCTTTTCCGTGCGCATTGATCCAGTAGCTCATGGTCGTCACCAGCACTCCGCCGAGCGAGGCAAATGCCTGCGTGATACCGAGCCAGCGCTCTTTCTGCCGCCGATCCTCAAAGACCTCCGCCAGCCAGGTAATCGCCGCGACAAATTCCACGCAGACGCCGATGAAGGTCGTGCTGCGGAAGAAGATGAACATGGGCAGCGATGTGGCATACGCGGCAGCGAAAGGGGAAAG
>JAYVQB010000156.1:0-8909 GCA_043757085.1 Verrucomicrobiota bacterium | reverse complement strand
ATGAAAAGCCCCTCGCCGCCGCCCGGTTGCTTGATGAAATCATCCAGCGCCCCGGCGGATACGCCCAGGTTTGCGATGCCCCGGAACCCGTGCCTTTTAACGCGCCGCCCATTCCCGCCTACGGTCTTTCCGTGCCGCAGTGTCTGTTCCCTTCTGACGAAATGAAAAAATTGCTGCGCGAAAGGCGCGATGAAGTCGTGAAAGAAATTGCTGCCCGGCTGGAAAAACTCAACTGGCTGCATCAGCCTCCCGCACCGGCTCCCTCGGAAAAACCGCTGCTCGTGAAATCGGAACCAGGCAATACTGAATTCGATCCCACAAAGCCCAGCGGGCAAAATCCTCGCAGCCTGGACAGCATCATGCTGAACATCATTCTCGACCTCGACGCCGTGGAATTGTTGCCCCATCTACTCCGGCTGGAAGTCGAGCTACACAAGATCACGGTCACAGCGCTAAACGAAGGACAAGCTCCGCTGCCCGTCATTGAAATTGGAGGTTGCGTCATCTGGCAGGGCGCGGAGCGAGATTATGAGAAAGTGGAGAACTGGGACAAAGCCCCGCCCGAACTGAAACGGAAACGCCAGCTATTCGACGCGCTGGTATTTGATCGCGAACTCATCGGAGTCATGCTCGAACTCGTCGCCAGAAAAAACTATGCGCCCATGAAGGACTCCACACTTGGGCGCGTTCGTGCTTTGGGCTTGCGCGAAATGGTCGGGCACAAATCGTTTTTGGAGAACATCAAACGCCCCGATGATATTCCGGAAAGTGATCGCAATTTTGTTCTCTTCGATCGCGAACTCGGCATTCCTTACTGGCGCTACGCCAAGGTGCCAGTGCCCTACATGGAAGGCCTGCGCGATGAGTCGCGTCAGCTTATAAAATGTTTCCTCGACGGCATCAAGCCACCCGTCGTCAACGGAGAAAAGCTGCTCGCCGAAGCCATCGCCACGCCCGGCAATTTTAATCAGATGTGCGGGATGCCCCCACCGTTGCCGTTCGATGCGCCAGTTCCGGCATATAGCGTGCTCGCGCCGCGATACTATTCCTTCGGTGCTCATTCTATCCTGCGTCTTCAGTCATATCGTGAGGAGGTCATGCCAGTCTTGCTGGATCGCCTGAAAAAAATGGATCTGAGCAAGCCGCAACCAACGCCCGCCGTGGAGAAAGAATGGCAGCAGAGCGGCACTGATCCGCGAGCCTTGAGCAGTTTGATGCTCTCCGTCGCGCTGCATCTCCACGCCATCGAGGCCATGCCCGAATTGCTCCGACTGGAAGATCAGCTTCATGGCGCACTTATGAAGGTTGAGAAAGATGAGAAGGCTCCGCTGCCGCAGTTGTATCTCGATTCACCAGTCGGATGGAGCGCCATCAAAGTGGTGGATGACACCAAGAAACAGAAGCCACAAAAGTCTGCGAAAGTGGATAAGAAATCTCTTGAAAGAAAAACTGATGAGTTTACCTGCCGCATTTATCAGCGCGAAATGCTGGCCTTGATCGCCCGATTGCTGCGCGATGAGAAATTCCAGCCCTTGCTCGACTCCAGCATGGAGAAAGCCTACATCGCCGGGTTGCGAAAAATCGCGACCGAAGGAGAATTGAAAGACATCAAATCGCCCGCCGACATCCCGGAAGCGTCGCTGTCATGGATCGGTTGGAATGATGAACTCGGCATTCCGGTCATGCTTCATGACTCTGTCGTGAAGATTCCTTATACCGATTCCTTGCGCGATGATCTGCGCCGCATGGCTGATGACTTTCTGAAAACCGTGCCATCTAAAAAATGGAAAGGCGCTGCCGCCATGAAAGTTTCCCTGCCGTGAAGCTCGCCGCCTGCATCTGGTTGTTTCTCGTCGCCGTGGCACAGGCGGAGAAGCCGCGTCGTGTTGATGGACCCAACGACCACACTTTTATCATCGTCCCTGCCGGCGACTATCGCATCGGGGCGAAGGACGCGCCGCGCAATCCCTTGCGCACGGTCACGTTGAAATCATTCGCCATTGCCGAGGCCGAAACGACCAACGCGCAGTTTGCCAAATTCGTCGCCGGCACTTCCTATGTCACCGATGCGGAGAAGCGCGGCTTCGGTAAAGTGAGCCTCGAAGGAATGCCGGACTGGGCTTGGAAAGAAGTCACCGGTGCGAACTGGCGGCGGCCCTTCGGCGACGAAGGAAAAACATGGGAACAACTCCGAGATCATCCCGTCACCCAGATCAGCGGCGCGGACGCGGAGGCATATTGTAAGTGGCTCGGTGTCCGCCTGCCCATGCTGAACGAGTGGGAAGTCGCCGCGCGTGCCGGAGCGACAGGCCGCTATCCTTGGGGCGATAAGTTTGATCCGAAGCTCGCGAACATTTGGAACGGCGAAAGCCATCTGAAAAACACTCGCGATGACGGCCATCTCTATACCGCGCCCGTGAAGTCCTATCCGCCGAATGCCTGGGGCTTATATGATGTCATCGGCAATGTTTTTGAATATTGCTCCGGCCAGCCGCTGGATGCGAAACCAGGCGACGAAGAACGTTTCATCTGCGGTCGCGGCGGTTCCTGGTGGTGCTCGGCGAACACCTGCCATTTTTATAACCTCGTTGACTTTGGCCGCATGGACAAGCACGGCTCCCTAGCCAACCAAGGCTTTCGCGTGGTGATCGAGGCGGATAAGTTGAAACCGCATTGAAGGTCAGATCATGGATGCGTTTAATCGCATACTAAGCCGTAGCAAGGGCGTCCCGCCCTTGCAGTGAGGTCGAATGCAAGCCCTCTGCTGACAAATCCTTCAAAAAACAAGCCGCGAAGATCGGCTATCAACTAACACCCGTCATGTAACTCCAACCCTTGTTATTCAGGGGGCGTTGAGGTCATTTCCATTTGACGTTCGCTGGCGGGAATTTGCCTTTGGTGCGGGGAAAGAAATAGCCGAAAACTCCGGGCGAGTCGCAAGCTGTTTCGCTGCCGGGACTTGGCAAGGCGGTGACGCCTTGCTACACCGCAGGCAGTGGATCGCGCCGACGTCTGAGGGACCAGTCGTTTTTGGTGATAGCGGGGGACTGATGATGAATATTGAGCAGGATGCCGATGCCAATCATGGCGGCAATGAGACTGGAACCGCCGTAGCTGATGAAGGGCAGGGGCAGCCCTTTGTTGGGCAAAAGCGAGGTGGTGACGCCCATATTGAGCAGTGCTTCCAGCCCGAGCATGACGACGATGCCGAAGGCAAGCAGCTTCCCAAAGCGGTCTTCGGCGCGATGAGCGATGACGAGTCCACCAACAACCAGCGCGGCAAAGAGCGCGACGATGAGTGTGGTGCCGATGAGTCCGAGTTCTTCGCCGACCATCGGGAAGATGAAGTCGGTGTGGGCTTCGGGAAGATAGAGCATTTTCTGGCGTCCGTTTCCAAGGCCGACACCGTGCGGGCCGCCGGAGCCGAAGGCGAGCATGGCGCGCCATTGCTGGAGACCGAGGCCGTCCTTGTATTTTTCTAGGTTCATGAAGGCCATGATTCGCTCCACTCGATTGGGCATCATTTTTACTACACCGGCAAGTCCGACGATGCCGGTGAGCAGCACAGGCGCGAGGAACACCAGCCTCGTGCCTGCAACAAACATGATGCCGATCCCGACCGATGCGACCAACGCGGCGGACCCGAGGTCAATCTCACACGCGATCAATCCGACGATCACCATCAGGAGCATTCCCGGATAGAGGAGGCCAGCGCGGAATTCCCGGGTGAGCGGTTCCTGCCGCGCGAACCATGCGGCCAGAACGATCGCGCATGAGAGCTTGGCGAATTCAGATGGCTGCACGTGCAGGAAACTGAGTCCGACGCGCTTGAAGGTTACCCAGCGAGAGGCTCCGTTGACCTGTTCGTGGAACATTGGCGTGAAACAGAGTGAGAGCATCACCACCGTGACTGCAAAGATGAACCACCGCAGACGGTAGAACCATCGGTAGTCGATCAAGGATGTGATCGCGCCAATGGCAATGGAGATGCCGAGCCAGATGCCATGCTGTCGGAGGGTATAGTAAGTTGCTCCTCCGACTTCATCGGAGAAGTAACTGGTGCTGGCCAGCATGACCAGACCGACAACGGAGAGCGCCACCACGGCGGTGGCTACTAGAATGGCATTCCAGCGGTTCTTCATGAGGCGATCAGCTTTTGGAGGGGATGTTCAGGCGGGTTCCGTTCTTTAGATTGGTGGGGTCCTTGATATCATTGGCTTTTTGCAGCGCGGAAACCTTCACGCCGAATTTCTTCGCAACAGAGTAAAGCGTGTCCTTGGAGGTCATCACGTAGGTTTTCTTTCCGGCGCTGTCTTTGACGGCTTTGGTTGGCGGAGTCTTGTTTTCCACCTTGGGTTTGGCTGACGTGCCAGTTTCGTTCTTAGTCTTGATGGTGGGCGCAGGCGGTGAGTCTGAGGCATTCACTGAAGGCGCTTTGATCAAGATAGCTTTCGGCAGGGAGTCTCCGCTGGTGATGGTGCTGTCGTTGCTCTTTGGCGGATTGGTGATCAGGGACGTGGAGTTGGAGGCATTCAATCCATTCGCTTTCGTGGTGCTGACCGGTGCGATGAAGGTTACAGCCTGGGTGGGGGACAGCGCGACCGCCGTCGGGGCGGGCTTCTTCGTGTATTGAAGCTTCCTACCGGGATAGATATCTGTGGAATCAAGGTTGTTCTGCTTGATGAGTTCTTCAGCGGAGATCCCGAGCTTGGCGACAATGCCGGGGACGTTGTCACCCGAACGCACTTCATAGTTACCGATCTCCGTTGGCTTGTTTTCCTTGATGACGGCGGGATTCACTGACGCAGCGGGAGGAACGGTAGATCTGGGATCGGAGGCGATTTTGGTTCCGGCGGACGACTTGGATTTGTCATTGACTGCGGGAACGGTCTCGGTCTTGGCTACGCCCGTGGTTTTGGGAGTCATGATGTTGTAAATGACGACGGCGCCGATGATGAAGACGTGCAGCAAGAGCAGCAGCACGAAGATGCGGCCAAGGTTGCCGCTGGGTTCGCGTTGTGGCCATGCGACTTCGTCTGCGGTCATGGTGGCCACATGATGTTTCCGCCAGGAGGCGATGTTGAGCCTGCTGGCAAGACCGTTTTTTGACTCGGACTTGGATGATGTTGTTTGTGTTTTCATGGTGTTGTTGTTGTTGGGATCAATTGAGTGAGAGGACGGCGTCACGGAAAGCGTTGCCGCGTTCTGCATAGCCGCTGAACATGTCGAATGATGAGGTGCCGGGTGAAAAGACGACGGCCTGTCCGGGCCGGGCGATGGAGCTGGCGATGTTCACGGCCTCGGCCACGCTCGTTGCGCGATGGCAGGGCACGTCATGGGCAAACAAATCACAGAGCTTCCCGGCAATCTCTCCGATGGCGACCAGCGCGGTGACCTTCTCCTTCAGCAGAGGACGGAAGGGTGTGTAGTCGATGCCTTTTTCCTTGCCTCCGGCGATAAGCACTACGGGTGTCTTCTGGGAATGCAGGCAGCTCTCCACAGCGTGCAAATTGGTGGCCTTGGAGTCGTTGATGTAAAGATGTCCCTGATGCTCGCGCACAATTTCGCAACGATGCCGCGCGGGTTCATAACCGCGAAGCGCACGAATCATTTCCGGGAAGCACAGTCCGAGCGCGTGGCCTGCGGCAAGTGCGGCCATTACGTTTTCGATGTTATGAGGCTCATGCAATGGCAGATCATTGACGCAGGCGATGCTGTCTCCGTGAAGACGGATCGCATCTCCATTCAGTGTATAGTCGGCATCGATACCGGGCGTGGTGGAGAAGGTGATGGTCTCCGGACTGAGATCATCCAGTGGCTCGCCTGCTTTGATGATCGCGACATCATCGCCCGTCATGTAATCAAAGATACGACGCTTGGCTGCAAAATAGGCGTTCATGTCTGGATAGCGGTCCAGATGATCCGGCGCGAAGTTCAACCAGATGCCGACACGCGGACGGAATGAAGTGATGGTTTCCAACTGGAAGGAGCTGACCTCGACGGTCAGGACATCATAACGGACTCCGCTGACAGCAACCTCGCAGAGCGGGTGTCCGTAATTTCCGCAGGCGATGGTGCGGCGTCCGCAACCTTCGAACATACGTTCGATCAGTTCCGTGGTAGTAGTTTTGCCGTTGGTGCCAGTGATGGCGACGATGGGAGTGTCCTTTAAATGCCGCCAGGCAAACTCGATCTCGCCAATGAGTGGGATGCTGCGCGATGTGAAAAGGCGCGGCAGCTCCCAAGAGGCGTCGATGCCAGGACTGGTCACCACCAGATCAAACTTTTCCTGTGCTGCGGATTGCTTTGCGCCATCAATGCCGGTCACGGTAGTGAAATTTTCTGCGTGAAGCTTTGCGAGATCGTTCACAAGTTTTGCAGGAGAACCGGTGTCAAACACCACGGGCGTGGCGCCACCAGCCCGCGCCAGACGCGCGGCTGCCAGTCCGCTGCGACCGGCTCCGAGAATGGCGATGGTTTGATTTTTTAGATCCATGTTCAGCGAATTTTCAATGTAGCGAGTCCGATCATGGCGAAGATGAGCGAGAGCATCCAGAAGCGGACGACGACCTGGCTTTCCTGCCAGCCGCCGAGTTCGAAGTGGTGGTGAATGGGGGACATGCGGAACACGCGCTTGCCGCGAATTTTGAAACTGCCCACTTGAATGATGACTGAAAGCGCTTCCATCACAAACACCCCGCCAACGAGCAGCAGCGTCAGTTCCTGTTTGCAGCCGATGGCCAGCGTGGCGATGCAGCCGCCCAGTGCGAGGGATCCGGTGTCGCCCATGAACATGCGCGCGGGCTGGCAGTTGAACCAGAGAAAGCCGAAGCACGCGCCGACCATGGCCATGGCAACGATGGTCAGTTCATCCGCCACCGGGAAATAGGGAATTAAAAGGAAGCGGGCAAAATTGATGTTGCTCGCCAGATAAGCGAAGACCGTATAGGCCAGTCCCGTGCTGATGGAGCAGCCGGCGGCAAGCCCGTCGAGACCATCAGTCAGATTCACCGCGTTCGATGCGCCGACGATGATGAGGGAGAATAATACGACGGTCATCCAGCCCATGTCATCGATCAGCGGTTCCTTGAATGAAGGCACAATGAGTGCGCGATGGTTCACGGGTCTTTTGGTCTCGCTCACAACCGTGGTTTCTGTGGTCGTGTTGGCTTTGCCAAGATCTTCCGTTTCCGTGTGCAGCGCCCGGCTCACGTTTACAAGTGAACCACTTGGCAGTGCGTAGGCGAGGAAGAGGGAGGCGACAATGGCCACGCTAAATTGCCATGCGAGCTTGAGGCGGGCGCTGACTCCTTTTGAGTTTTTGCGCGCCACTTTTTCGTAGTCATCCCAGAAACCAAGGGCACCAAGCAACACAGTTGTGCCCAGACAAATCCAGACCAAGCTGTTGCTCCAGTCCGACCACAGGAGCACGGCAATCAGGAATGTGCCGATGATCAGCACGCCGCCCATCGTGGGTGTGCCGGCCTTGCGGCCGTGCAGTTCAAAGAGCCGGTGAACTTCTTCCTGAGTGCGGATGGGCTGGCCGATTTTCAGCGAGATCAGTTTACGAATGACTCTGTCGCCGAAAACGAGCGAGAGGATGAAGGCTGTGATGCACGCTGCCCCTGCGCGGAAGGTGTGATAGTGCATCAGGTTGAGAAGCTTCAGGAAAAAGCTGTCCAACCCAAGTGCCTGCCGTTGTTCTGTAAGCCAGTAAATCATGCGGATTCGAGATATTCGAGCACCTGCTCCATGCCAGCCGACCGGCTGCCTTTGAGCAATACTGCATCGCCAGTGCGCAGCCAGTCACGGAGTGATGCGGCGCATTCTGCGCGGTCGGTGAAATTCCTCGAAGTCATTTCAGGTCGTGCGGCAGATGCTGCATCTGTGATCTGCGCGGCTTCTTCGCCGACGGTGAAGACGGCATCGAGTCCAGACCGCGCGGCAAATGTTCCCACTTCGCGATGCCCCTGCCCGGCATGAGCGCCAAGTTCTCCCATGCGGCCCAGCACGGCGATTTTGCGTCCTGTTGTTTTCATCCCGGCAAGGGTGAGGATTCCGGCGCGCATGGAATCGGGATTCGCATTATAGGAGTCGTCAATGAAAATAATGCCGCGCAGGGTTTTCACCTGCACGCGTCCTTTGGTCAAGCTTGCATGGCCCAGTCCGCTCACGATGGCTTCTGGTGAAACACCGTGATGCCATGCGCACGCGGCGGCGAGCGCGGCATTGGCGACCATGTGCTCGCCGGGGAATGGCAGGAAGGCGTCGATGCGTGAACTTCCCGCGAAGTCGATATTGAAACGCGAGCCTTGCGCGGCGCTTTCTGTAATCGTCGCTTTGATGTCTCCGCGATTCACGCCGGCAGTAAGCACCTTCGCATGGCAGCGCGACTGAATGGCGGGAGTGAATTCATCATTGGCATTCAAGATCACGATGCCACCGGCAGGAACGGCTTCGGCCAGAGCGCCTTTTTCAAGGGCAATGGCATCGCGTGAACCAAGATGCTCGATGTGGGCGACGCCGATGTTTGTTATGATCGCGGCATTCGGTTCGGCAATGGCCGCCAGAACTGCAATCTCACCAGCGTGATTCATGCCCATCTCCAGCACCGCACAGTTTTGTTCAGCGCTCATGCCGAGAATCGTCAGCGGCAGGCCGATGTGATTGTTCAAATTTCCCGCTGTGGCGCAGACACGATAATGGCCGGACATGGCCGCCGCGGTGAAGTCTTTGGTGGAAGTCTTACCGTTGCTGCCGGTGATGCCGATGACCAGCGGGTTCAGCAAACGGCGCTGATGGCGCGCCATATTTTGCAGGGCCAGCAGTGTGTCCGTTACCAGGATCACAGCGCAACCGAGTGCTGCTGGATTCTCCGGTGCACGGCTTACGATCATTGCGGCGGCTCC
>JAYVQB010000155.1:0-2311 GCA_043757085.1 Verrucomicrobiota bacterium | reverse complement strand
AGAGCCGACGAACTCGCACGCCGCGACAGACTTCCATCATTACGACTCCGCATGAGTAGAATTCGTATTTGAAATTCGCTGCATTCAATTGCTCGAATGGATCAATGCGCCGCCTCATGCACCCGATGAAGTAACTGGAATCAACGAGAACGTTTTTTTCCATACTTCACAGGGGTCTCAGCGACAAAGGCAGGCTCATCATAAGGAGGGAGAAACCCTCTTAATCCAAGGGCGACATCCGCATCGAATCCTGCAGCTATCTCCTCGGGGGTCATGCCCAAGCCCCTCTTCCACCTCTCCCTCTGTCTGAATTTGGTGGCGATCTTTCTCAAAGCCTCATTCACGGCGGCGGTTTTGCTTTTTGCACCGGTCGCGGCCATGACTTCGGCCAACAAGGCTTCGTCAATGTGCATGGTCATCTTCATGTTGTGAGTATGGTATGCATGCCATACTCTGGCAAGTTTTACTTTCTCGCACGATAGGCAAACCCCTCTCCCAGATGGGCGAGACGCCCTGGTGCCAAGCGAGACGCTTGGCACGGCGGCCAAGATGGCCGCCCTATCCCACCTGAATTATTATATCGTATCTACAAATCATGATGCGTTAATATGAAACTTGAAAACATCGTGTTCCCCGCTACGATGTTCGCATGCCCGCCCGCCCGAATGTCCGCGCTGAACTCGAAGCACTGATGCGGAAGCGCATCGTCGTGATCGACGGTGCCATGGGCACGACCATCCGGGAATACAAAACCAAGGGCCTGCTCGACGAAGCAGCCGCCCGTGGCAACCGGTTCCAAGATAACGAAAAGGACCTGCTCAATAATGGAGACATCCTTTCGGTCACGAAGCCGGAAATCATCGAGGACATCCATCGGCGATTCCTTGAAGCCGGGGCGGACATCATCGAGACCAACACCTTCTCCGCGACCAGCATCGCCCAGAGCGAATTTTTTATTGAAGACCCGCGTGAAAAGGGCGGCCGCAAAGACCCGGCATTTTTCCAGAAAATCATCGACAACAAGTTCCTCAACGATCTCGCCTGGGAGATCAATTTTAATTCCGCGCAGCAATGTCGGAAGTGGGCCGACATCGTTGCCGAAAAAACCGGTCGCAAGCGTTACGTCGCGGGCGCGGTCGGTCCGCTCACAGTTTCGCTCTCACAATTTCCCGACCTGCAGGATCTGAGTTTCCGCTATGTCACGTTCGACCAAGTGAAGGCGGCTTATGCCCATCAAATCCGCGCACTGATCGCAGGCGGCGTGGACACGCTGATGGTGGAGACCATCTTTGATTCACTCAATGCCAAGTCCGCGCTGGCTGCGATCGAGGAAGTGTTTGAACAGGACAAGGTCGAGTTGCCCATCCAAATCTCCGCAGCAGTCGGTCCCGGTGGCGAGACGATGATCTCCGGTCAGGTTACGGAAGCCTATCTCAATGCCATGCGGCATGTGCGGCCGCTGTCGATCGGCCTGAATTGCTCGCTCGGCCCCGACAAGATGCGGCCCTTCCTTGAAGAACTCGCGCAGAAAGCGGACACATTTGTCTCGTGCTACCCGAACGCGGGCATGCCGAATCCGCTGGCACCGACTGGATTCGATTTGCTGCCAGCAGACATGGCGAACTTCGCCAAAGATTTCGGCGGTCACGGCTTCGTCAATATCATGGGCGGCTGTTGCGGCAACACGCCGGAGCACATCGCGGCCATTGCCAAAGCCGTCGAGGGACTGGAGCCGCGCCACGTGCCGCATCCGGAACCGGTGATGCGCCTGAGCGGATCGCAGCCTTACAATCTCACCTCGGCGTCGAACTACCTGATGATCGGCGAGCGCACCAACGTCGCTGGCTCGCCGAAATTCGCCAAGCTTATTAAAGAGGGCAAACTCGAGGAAGCCGTGGCCATTGCGCGACAGCAAGTGGAGAACGGTGCCAACGTCATCGACGTTTGCATGGACGAGGGCTTGATCGAGGGCGTGGCCATGATGACGAAGTTTCTCATCCTGCTGCAAACCGAGCCCGAAGTGAACAAGGTGCCGATCATGGTGGACTCCTCGAAGTGGGAGGTCATCGAAGCCGGACTGAAATGCCTTCAAGGCAAGGGCATCGCCAACAGTATTTCATTGAAAGAAGGTGAGGAAATTTTCAGGGAACGCGGACGCGCACTGAAGCGCTACGGCGCGGCGACCGTGGTCATGGCGTTCGATGAAAACGGGCAGGCCGCGAGCTATGCCGAAAAGATCCGCATCTGCGAACGCGCCTACCGCATCCTCGTTGATGAGGTCGGCTTCCCGCCGGAGGACATCATCTTTGAT
>JAYVQB010000154.1:0-2313 GCA_043757085.1 Verrucomicrobiota bacterium | reverse complement strand
CACTGATGAAGTGTATCATTAATGATACACATGCCAAGTATTTTTTGCGGAGAAAACTGCAGCGAGACGCATCACCTATTTTTCAGATTCAAAACTTTCTTCAGTTTCTGCTCAATGAAAAGCACCTGATCTTCATCATCAACTGATCCAACCAGCTTGCGCGTGGTGCCATTGTGCAGCGAGGCCCAGACGGAATGAGTCATGATAGAGCCGTTCCTGCCTCGGTTGGCTTTGGACTTGCAGAAAACTTGAGCAATGTCGCTGGATGACATCTCAATATTCCATCCCCACGGAATCGGCCCGGTGGTGACGCGCAGGATTCCTTGACCCGCCATGATGACCGTGCGGTTGAAGAGTGTCGCCAGCACAAAATAGGTCAGGCCCACGCCTACCGCGACATGGGCGATGGGAAAGATGATCATGATCCACGGCGCTTTGCCTGAGAACGCCATGCTATACCAAAATATCAAAAACGAATCCCATGCGATGCAAAACGGGATGAGAAAAAACAATATCGCGCTTCGCCAGCGTCGCGTGATGATGATATTGGTCCCGTCATCCTGACAAGTCAGGCCCGGCGGCATCGGCACATCCTGGCGCGGTTAAATTTGCGCACTGACCGTGGCGGCCCCCGCTCCCGGCAATGTGGCCAAAGCCTTGCAGTAGCTGCACTTGATGATGCCCGTTGCCATATCGCAATCGTCCGCGCGCAGCACGGAGCCGCAGTTGGGGCATTTCAGTGAAACGGGATCGGGCATGGATGAAGGGGAACGGAGAATGGACATACAAGGATTCGCGGCGTGATAAAGTCGTCGGCAGCAATATTCGGAAGATGGGACTCCAGTCCCGTCAGAGGTCGGCGGGTCTCGAGACCCGCCGGACGCTGTCGAAGCTGGAGCTTCAACTTCCTGTGCCGCTCGCAATCCATTGCAAACTTTCCTCTCCACTGCTAGTGACAGGGCATCCAGCCGAAGTCTCATCCATTTGAATGCGCACGCTCCGATTAAAAATCTCTGACATCTTCGAGTTTGAAGGTGCTTCGCCTGCTGCGGATACATCGGATGTCGCGACCATCATTCCTCTGGTGCAAAAGCAGTTTGGATTTCTTCCCCAGCCGCTCGTGATCACGATTGAAGGGAATGAGGTCGTCTTGCAGTTCCCCGATGAATCCACCGCCGCGCAGAATGAAGCCGCGCGTCTTGCGCAGAAAGCCGTCAAACGGGCTGCGCAGGGCGATTATGCGAAGGCCATTGGCATCTTCAAACGTGTCCTCGAATTACAGCCCTCCTTGCACTCAGCCCGTCGCGATCTGGCGATGGCCTATGTCGAAACGGGCGACGTGGAGAACGCGACGAACCATCTTATCGAAGTCCTCCGGCTCGATTCGCAGGATGCGTGGAGCTGGGTCGTGCTGGCGAATCTTTACTGCCGCGAGAAGTCCGATCCTGTGACTGGAGAAAAGTTTCTCCGCAAGGCGTTGGAGATCAAACCCGATGACGCCTGGGCTTTGAACAGCCTCGCAGCGTTGCAGCAACAACGTGGACAATCGGAACAGGCCATCGAGCTTTACGAGAAGGCCATTGCCGCCAATCCCGAGTTCGCCAACGCCTATTTGGGCGAAGCCATGGCCTATGACGCCATGAAAAAAACGGACGAGGCACTGGGCGCGTTGGAACGGCTTTTTGCCTTGGGTAAAATTCAGGACGCGAGAACCCAGGTCGTATTTGAAGGTGCCCGCCAGGCCTACGCGAAACTTCAGTTGGACAAGGCACGGCGCGACCAGTCTGAAGCCTTCAAATGCGTTCAGAACTACAAGGCCGAGTTGGAAGTGCTCTCGGGTTTTCCCGTCCGTATTGAGGAGCGGGAGTTTAAGGACAAGGTCGGCGCTCGCATCCAGATGGCGTGGACGCATGGGCGCGACCATCATCTCATCGCCACGCGACGCGGCTATGCACCGGAACTCCTGGCTCATCTCGAAGCCCATGAACTGACGCATCTCAAGATGGAATCCGAGGCGCGGCAGGCCGGGAAGAACCTCTTCTTCACCACCACCGCGACGACGCAGGAGACGGCATTCCGCTCCGTGTCCGGCGACTTGCGCAGAATCCAGAAGGAAGGTTATGAGGAGGACTCGATCATCAAACTCACGCGGTCATTGATTAACGGCCTTTGTGGGTTTCTCTTCAACTGCCCTCTCGATATGCTCATCGAACGACACATCCGCCAAAACTTCCCCGTGCTCCATTCGTCGCAGTTCCTCTCGCTGCGCTTCCTGGCCAATGAAGCCTGGCAGACCAACAGCAACCCGGAATT
>JAYVQB010000153.1:0-8966 GCA_043757085.1 Verrucomicrobiota bacterium | reverse complement strand
CAAATTCTTCGACTGTCACTCCCATGAGCCGAAGATTTTTTGCCACGACGGCGATGCGGTCGGTTTCTTTCACGCGCAGTTCACGCGCATCACGGATGATTGTCTGCCCCTGCGCCAGCGCGGCGGCGACGGCAAGGATGGGGAGTTCATCGATCACGTTGGGGATTTCATCGCCGCCGATGCTGGTGGCATTAAGCTCGCCGCCACGGACGACAATGTTGCCGCAGGGTTCGCCAGATGATGTTTCCACGAAGTCATTGATCTGGGCACCCATGCGGAGCAGGACATTCACCACTCCGGTGCGGGTGGGGTTCAATCCGACATGTTTGATGGTGATTTGCGAATCGGGCGTGGCGGCGGCGGCAACCATCCAGAAGGCGGCGCTGGAGATGTCTCCGGGAACTTGCAAATTATTCGCCTGGGGCTTTTGACCGCCATAAATGCTGACCGTGTTGCCATCGCGAACGCATTTGACGCCGAAGTGCGCAAGGAGCCGCTCGGTGTGGTCGCGCGTGGGTGCGGGTTCGATCACGGTAGTTTTTCCAGGGGCTTGCAAACCCGCCAGCAAGACGGCGCTTTTTACCTGCGCGCTGGCCACGGGAAGGGGATAGGTGATGGCTTGCAGTGGCCCGCCTTTGACGGTGAGGGGGGCGCAGATTTTCTCGCCCTGTCCTTCAATCTGTGCGCCCATGCTGCGCAAGGGAATCGCGACGCGGTTCATCGGACGTCCGGAGAGAGAGTCGTCACCGATGAGTGTGCTGGCAAAGGGCTGGCCTGCGAGGATGCCGGACATCAGGCGCATGGTGGTGCCGGAATTGCCGCAATCAATTGCTGTGGCGGGTTCGCAGAGTTTCATGCCGTGGCCGGTGACTGAAAGCGTCACGGGTTTTCCACTGCCATTCATTTCCAGCACGTCCACATCCGCGCCCAGCGCGATCATGGCGTTCAAGGAAGCCAGGCAGTCGTCGCTGGGAAGGAAGTTGGTGATGTGGGTCACGCCGTCGCAAAGTCCGGCGAACATGACGGCGCGGTGGCTGATACTTTTGTCTCCCGGCACGGTGATCTCCGTGGGGATGTGCTTGAGTCTGCTGGAGCGGAGGCTGGACATGGTATCGGAGTTGATGGCGGTCAGCTTTTCACGGCCTGGTCGCGCAATGACTTGGCCTGATCAAGGATCGCATGCAAGGCATTGTCATCGCTTTGCTCGATGACCTGTATCAGTCTGTCGAGTCCGGCTTGCAGTTCGCTCAAGGCGGCAAGTGCCTCTGTGCGGTTTTGCGAGATGATTCCAGTCCATAATTCAGGGTCACCGGAAGCGATGCGGGTGGTGTCACGAAAACCGTTCCCCATGCAGAGTGCCGTGCTTGGATCATTATGCAGTGCGGATAGCGCCACAGCCACGGCGGCCAGATGGGGCATGTGACTGATGTTGGCAATCTTGCGATCATGCTCTTCCGGCGACATCTCCAGCACCCGGCAACCGACTAGGGTCCACAACCATCGGGCATGATGCAACGCGATCTCTGCGGTGAAAAGCGTGGGCGTGATGATGCACGCCGCGTCTTCGAACAAATCTGGCCGCGCACCAGCCAGACTTGATTTTTCAGAGCCGGCCATCGGGTGGGAGCCAATGAAGGTGATATTTTTTGCTGTGAGAATATCTTCAATGGCAGTCACGAGCGGGGCCTTGACGCTGCCGACATCGGTTACGACGCAATTGGAGGCGAGATTGGAAGAATTCAGTTTTTTCGCTAGATCAATCATGGTGTCCACCGGCGTGCAGAGGATCACAAGTTCCGCGCCATCGGTTGCGAGATTAAGATCGGTCGAGGCGATATCCGCCAGATTTTGCCGGGTGACTTCCAAGACTGTTTCCTCTCGCCGCGCCCAAGCGCGAAGGTGCAGTGCAGGAAGTTTTTTTCGCAACGCCGCCAGCAAGGAACCCCCGAGCAGACCAGCGCCGAGAATGGCGATTTTGGTGGGCGTTGGGGGAGTCATGGCGGGGGAAAGAAAAGGCGCGTTGGGGTGCAACGCGCCTTGACTGGTAGATTATAAAATTGGGTCGGCTCAAGGCACCAAGAAAATCTTGTTCGTGTAAGGGTCGCGCACTTTGGTTCCGGGAGCGTAGTCGCGCACATCGATCATGCCGGCCTTTTCATCGAATGGGCTGTAAACGAAGCCCTTTTTGCCGGGGACAGGTTTGCCATAAGGAGTCTGGATGGCGGGTGGCGAAACTGGAGGTGGCGTAACAGGCGGCTGCGGAGTGATGCCAGTTGCAGTGCTGTTGTCGGGGGGCGTGACCTGCGGTGGAGGAAGCGTGCCCGGATCGACGGGTGGTGCATCCGGGTTGTCCTGCGGGCTGGGCGGCGGCGTGGTGTTGTCCACAAGGTAGCGCGATCCGCCGGGCGGGTGGTCGAGGTTGCCTGGAGTATTTTTTTGCGCTTGGGGGAACATGTTGGCGCAGGAGGCCAGGGCTGCACAGCAGAGGCAGAGTGCGAGTTGGAATGTAGTATTTGATTTCATCTGGAGTCGTGGTGGTTAGGAGTTCACACGCATGGGCATGAGGACATAGAGGAAATTTGCGCCGTGGCGGAGGACGCCGGGGCTAATTTCATCGATGAGATGCAGATGCACCTCGTCAGTGACAAGATTGCGCAGAGGTGCCATGAGGAATTCAGGATTGAAGGCGATGGTGATGTCAGCGCCTTTGTAGCTGATGGGCATGTCCTCGTGAGCCTCGCCGACATCGGGGGCATTGGCTTCGACTTTTAGGTTGTCGCGAGTGAAGCGCAGCTTGATGGAGTTGGATTTGTCCACCAGCAGGAGCGACACGCGGGCGACGGTGCGCAGGAGAGGCTCGCGTTCCAGCGCAATGCGCTCCTTGGTGTCGTTGGGGATCACTTGGCGATAGTTGGGATAATTACCCTCGATGAGTTTGCTGGTGAGAGTAAAGGATCCCAATTCAAGTCCCATCTGGCCCGCGCCGATCTTGAGAATGACTTCACCTTCGTCTCCGAGGAGTCGCTGGATTTCATTCACCGCCTTGGTGGGGATGATGATGTCACAATCGTTGCTCTGGGGGAATTCGAGTTCCTGTTCGGCCATGGCAAGGCGACGCCCGTCCGTGGCGACCATCGTGAGCTTGTTTTCTTTGAAGGAGCAAAGGATGCCGTTGAGCACAAAGCGCATCTCGTCGGTGGAGATGGCGTAGGAAGTTTTCCGCAGGCACTCTTTAAGAACGCGCTGTTCGAGTTTGAACTCTTTGGCTTCGGCAAAAGTGGGAAGCTGGGGGAACTCGGTATCGCTCAGGCCATTGATTTTGAAATTGCTGGGACCGCAACGGATATGCGCGATGTTCTTATCATCGACGGAAACCTCCACTTCGTCAGCGGGCAATTCCCTGATGATGGAGAAGAGGCGTCGTGCAGGGAGGGTAGTGCCACCGGCTTCCTTGACCTCGGCCTCAATGAAGCCGCTGACACTCACATCGAGGTCGGTGGTGGCGAGTTGCAATCCCTTGTTGGATGCCCGGATGAGCACGTTTGAGAGGATTGGCAGGGTGGTGCGGCTGCTGACCACATGTTGAACTTGCTGAAGCCCTGCGATGAAGGTGTCCTTGTTGATGGTAAATTTCATAGCCATTTCTTGCGCCTCTACTTAGCGAGGGTGAAAAATTAAGCAAGAATATTGGGCGGGAAATATGGTGGTGTCGAACAGAAAAACCAGTCCCGGGCAAGAATATCCGGGCAGCCCCCCCATGTAAGGCTCAGATTTTCTTAATTTTCTCCAGCAGGACGCCGATAGTGCGGCGGAAGTCTTCTGAGGACATTCGGGAGGTAACGGCCTTGCAGGCATGAATGACCGTGCCGTGATCCCGACCGCCAAAAGCGTCTCCGATGTCCACTAGGGATTGCTTTGTGAGTTCACGCGCGAAATACATGGCGACCTGACGCGGTTCGGCAATGTTTTTAGGGCGGCGATGGCTGGTCATGTCCGCCAAGCGGATGTCAAAGTGCTCGGCCACGATTTTCTGGATGTAATCCACCGAGATGGATCGCGCCTGCGCCTCGTCCATGATGTCCTTGAGCATCGTCTCTAATAGAGGCTGAGACAAGACGGGGCCGCCGAGTGAGACATGGGCCGCCACCCGCATCAGTGCGCCTTCGAGCCGCCGGACGTTGGTGCGAATATTTACGGCGAGATATTCCAGCACCCAATCCTGCACTTGCACCGTCCAGTCGCGCATCTTCTGACGCAAGATCGCAGTGCGAGTCTCCAGATCGGGCATCTGGATTTGTGTCGCCAGACCCCATTCAAAGCGGGAGACAAGTCGGTCTTCGAGATTTTTGATCTCACTCGGGGCGCGGTCACTGGCCAGCACAACCTGTTTGTGGGAGTTGAACAGCTCGTTGAAGGTGTGGAAAAATTCTTCCTGCGTATGATCCTTGCCTGCGAGGAAGTGAATGTCATCAATCAGGAGCACATCCACCTTGCGATATTTCTGACGGAAAGCAGTCACGCCACCGTGCCGCACGGCCTCGATGTATTCATTGGTGAACATTTCACTAGTCACATAGCGCACTGTCTTGCGTGGTTTATGCCGCAGGATTTCGTGCCCGATGGCCTGCATCAGATGGGTTTTGCCCAGTCCGGCGGCACCGTGGAGGAAGAGGGGATTGTAGGTTTTGCCGGGCTTGTCAGCCACAGCTTTGGCGACTGCGCAAGAATAGGCGCAGTTGGGACCGACGACAAAGGAGTCGAATGAGAAGCGGTTGTTCAATCCTGAGTTGATGGTCGAGCGCGTCAGGCGATGTTCATCCTTGTGGGCCGCAGGAGCGGGGGCTGTGGCCTCCATGATCATGGGCAAAGTCCCGGTATTGCTGGCAACGGTGACGAATTCAATCTCACGAGATTCACCGAGTGTGCTGGCAATGGCCGCAGTGAGCACCGTTTTGTAGTTGTCCTCGATCCAATAAAGATGGATCAGGTTCGGCACTGCGAGCACCACACGATTCGCATCGGTGCTTTCGACGGTGACATTTGCAAACCATTTATCAAACATCGACGCCCCAATCCTTTCGCGCAATTGAGTGAGGACAGCGCTCCACCATTTGTCCTGAGTATTCACGGCCTCTGTTTCAGTCCACAGGGGCAGTTCTTTCACTCGAGGCTCTTTGGTTGCAGTCATCATCTTATAGGCAGGGGCGATTGGCTTTCTTGTGTGGGAGTCCGTCGTGGTGTTGATTTCAGTTCACGTGGTGGAGAAGAAAGTTTTTAGAATGCATGATCTGTTTATGGAGCGATTTCAGAATCTAACAAGCGATTCTTCACGCATTTTTTAAAACATTTTCACGGATGCGATTCATGCTTGAAATTTTTTTATATTTTAAAGTTTGGCATGAAATTATTTGAGAAAATATCCCTATGAAAAGCTTGACGCGGGGGCATTCATTCTACCTCCTCGGTGCTACCCTCTTTCAAGATCATGCCGTCCAATAAAACTCACTCCGATGATTTGAATCAACTGCGTCAATTATTGCAGGAGCGCATCAATGTGATCGCTGATCATGCTTGGCGCGATCGCGATGCCGCAGCCCATCTCGCCCGCTTGCGTGAAGTATCCGAGTCCATCTCGGCCATCCATGAGCGGTGCCAAGGCGCTTTGCCTGCGCGGCTCGCCCACTATCTGGAGCGCGCGAGCTATCAGAAGGCGCTGGCGTTTCTCGAAGGCGCGGAAGGGTGAGGCTCTATTCCTCGCTGATGGAAGCTTCATCGCCCAATTCAAAAAGGTAGGCGAGATCACGATGATCGAGCGATGAAGTGAAACGCTCGTCACCTAGAACGTCGCTGGACATGATGTTCTTCTGCATCTGCAGCTTGCAAATTTTCTCCTCGATCGTGTCCTTGGTGATGAGTCGGTAAGCCATGACGGGCTGCGTCTGACCGATACGATGCGCGCGGTCAATCGCTTGGTTTTCCACTGCGGGATTCCACCACGGATCATAGAGAATGACATACGATGCGGCGGTGAGATTGAGGCCACTGCCGCCGGCCTTGAGCGACAGCAGAAACACGGCGGCGCTTTCATCATTTTGAAAACCCTCGACGATCTGCGCACGGTTGCGTGAGGCTCCCGTGAGATAATGGAACGGACGATCAAGCGCGACGAGCCGGTCGCGGATGATGTTGAGCATGGTGACGAACTGGGAGAACACGAGCACCTTGTGTCCCTCGTCATGCAACTGGTCGAGCTGTTCCATCAGCGCGTTGAGTTTCGCGCTGTCATCGGCACCGGCATCGGCCCGCACCAATGCGGGGTGACAGCAAATTTGTCGCAGCCGTGTGATGGCCTGAAGAATGGCGAAGCGTCGTTTTTGCAAGGCTTCGGCTCCCGTGGATGTCAGCAGCATGTGCTGCGCCACTGAAAGATGCTCTCGGTAAAGTTTTTCCTGCAAGCCGGTCATTTCGCACAAAATATTTTCCTCAGAACGCGGCGGCAGTTCGCGTGCGACCTGCCCCTTCGTGCGGCGCATGATGAAGGGGCGCAATCTCAAGGTCAGACGTTCTGCGGCGCGTTCATCTTTGCGGCGGTCGAAATGCTTTTGGAAGTAAGCTCGGTCACCGAGCGCGCCAGGCGTGGAAAAAGTCAGAAGGCTCCACAAATCCAGCAAGCGATTTTCCAGCGGAGTTCCAGTAAGCACCAGTCGATTCTGGGCGTGAAGCTGACGCGCAGCTTTGGCGACTTTGGAATCCGGGTTTTTGATCTGCTGGCCTTCGTCGAGAATCGCGGCGAGCCAGTTGATCATTTGCAGGGACTCAATGCTTCCGCGCAGTTGGGCGTAGTTGAGCACGAGCACGTCCGCCGATTTCTCGATGGCTTCCAGATTCAGCGTGTCTTTCTCACGAATCACATGCACGCGGAGTTCCGGCGCTGCCTTGGCGAATTCCACAGCCCAGACATCGAGCACGGATTTCGGGCAGACGATCAGGCACGGAGTGAGCGGCGCAGACGATTCTTTGCATTGATTCCGCAACCAGAGAATCCACGCGATGCTTTGCAGCGTTTTCCCCAAGCCCATGTCATCCGCGAGGATGCCGCCGAAGCGATTGACTGTGAGATAGACCAGAAAATGAAAGCCATCGACCTGATAAGGGCGCAAGGTCACACCGAGTTCCGCAGGCACGGGCGGTTTGTTCTGCACATCGAGTTTCACCAGGCGCGAGCGCAGACGCTCCCACATTTCCGGCGTGACGAATCCGTTCCGCTCCTGCAAGGCAAGCTGCCGCAAGTGAAGCGGATGCGCCTCATCGGACAATTCATCCATGTCGATGCCCAGTCCCTCAATCGCTGAGCGTTGCGCATCGGTCAGTTCGAGAGTCACGCTGCGCCAGGTGCCGTCGGACAGCCGGACGAAACCACCGCGCGCAGCGATCAGCCGGCGGATTTCCGCAGGCTTGAGATCCACGCCCTCGATGTCGAAAACAAGACGGAGATCAAACCAGTCAATGCCGGTCTCCTGAAGTTCAAAACGCACCGTGGCCTTGAGAGGATCAGCCAGAATCGTTTGCAGCCGGTCATCAGCGTTCAACGTCACGCCGGGTGGAAGTGATTTTGACCAGTCAAGAAAACGCTGGGGAAACTGGCGTGTGATGCGAGTGCGGAAGGCATCAAGTTCCAGATCAAAAGTAGCGTTCAATTCATCCAGCACCTGCGGCAATTTCGCAAGCACGCTCCGATCATAGAAATGAATGGTGTCGGCTTCCGGTCGTTCGTGAGTCTGCACCACCCAGTGATTACTGCGGAGATTCTGCACCAGCAGTCCGTCGGAACTGATCGCCCGCGCGCAGACGGAGACATGCTCAGTGGTGCTTTTTTCCGCGCGTGGCAGACAACGCGCGGTGATTTCCACATGGAAAGTTTCCCGGCGCACGCGGCTGGCAAGACTGGTGGGAAGGGTGACATCAAGTCGCTCCAGAAAAGTAATCCCATCCTCAGTCGCCAGCGCCTCGCCCGGCATTTCAATACTGGTGGGCACGGTGGTGGATGAGAAAAATGCCGGTGGCCCTATATATATAGTGTCGGGGCTGAGATAGAGCGGACGTGCGCCTGGCAAAAGGCGCAGCGGTCTCGGCGCCTCGCTTCCTGCTATGTCGCCTAATTTGAGGGTGATGGTTTCCAGACGGCCGTCGGCGGAGATTTTTTCCTGGGCGCTCCATCGCAATGGCTGCGCTGCGAATTCAAAGGGAACTTCATCGAGCGTGAGCAACCGGTCGCGCAATTCTGGCTGGGCAAAGAGTGTGGCCAGCCATGCGGCGGCGGATATGTCGTCCAGTCGCAGACATGCCTGCGCGTCTTCACGCAAAACGCGAAGACATGATTCGAGCAGCAGTCGTGCTGGCAGAGGTGCGATCAGGGCGTTGCCTTGCTGCGAATCGAGCAGCGCGCGGAACTCCGAGTCATCCGCCAGATGCCAAGGATCAGAGGGTGTCGCCCTGATTTGAAATTTCGCTTCACCCGGTGTGATGATGAGGCGCGCATCAGCTTCACGCGTCGTCGGAACCGTTCGCATGTTGAACTCACGGATGCACTCGGCCCAGCGGGGAATGTCTTCCGCGCGACGCCATGCATCCATGCGTGCTCGCGTGCCTGCGAGATCCGTAATGGCATCCATGAATCCTGGATAAGGCAACTTCCTTTCACTGAGCGCGGCAGCGATGTGATTCCAGAAAGTGAGCACATCTTCGGGAGCATCTTCCCAGAGTCGGAGCGGATCGTAGCTTTCCACTGGCCAGCGTGGATGAATGCGCACCATGTCGTGATCGTGAATCTCACCGCTCTTGGAGAAGCGATCAAAGCGGATTTCGATCTTGGCGACAAACGATTCCTCTGATGGTGTGAGTTTGCGCACCAGTCTTTCTTCCACAATTTCGCGGAACAATTTAATCGGCGAGCGCTCCTCCTCTTC
>JAYVQB010000152.1:0-8968 GCA_043757085.1 Verrucomicrobiota bacterium | reverse complement strand
GCTCAGGAAAAGACGGATGAACAAAAAAATGCTGAGGGCCGCGCGAAGGTCGAGGAGTGGTTGCGCGGTTTGAAGTTTCAGACTGGCAAGATTTCACTTAAGGACGGACTGGCCATGCTCAATGTGCCGGAGCAGCAGTTCAAATATCTCAATCCTGCGGACGCAAAAAAACTGCTCGCGCTGTTTGGGAATCCACCTTCGGAAAATCTCGGCGTCATCTTTCCCGCCACCACCGACCTGCTCGGAGAGGGCGACCAGTGGTTTGTGGTGCTACAGTTTGAGGAAGACGGTTATGTGAAGGACGACGATGCGGGCAAGATCAATTACACCGACCTACTCAAGCAAATGCAGGATGGTGCGCGAGAAGCCAGCAAGGAAAGAAGCAAGCAGGGCTACCCCGGAATCGAGATCATCGGCTGGGCCGCACCACCGCGTTACGACCAGTCAACGCACAAGCTTTATTGGGCCAAGGAGATTAGTTTCCAAGGGGAGGTGGAGCATACGCTCAATTACAACATCCGCATGTTGGGCCGTCGCGGGGTGCTGGTGGCCAATGCCGTCTCCAGCATGGGCAAGCTCGCGGAAATCGAAGCTGCCACCCCGCAGATTCTGGCGATGGTGGACTTCAATGAAGGGCATCGCTACACGGACTTCAACTCCAGCACAGACAAGACCGCTGCTTACGGAATCGCCGCACTCGTTGCCGGCGGCGTCGCGGCCAAGGCTGGGCTATTCAAGGGATTGTGGATCGCGCTGCTGGCGGCGAAGAAGTTTGTCATAATCGGCCTTGTGGCGATAGCCAGCGTATTCAAAAAAATGTGGGCTGCCATCACCGGGCGGAAGCAACAGGATCCACCAGCCTGATGCGAAAGGCTAAAAAAGAATAAACCACAAATAGACACTCATGACGAGAGGGTTTTGAAATTGCTGGCACTATCTGCTGGGTGATTCTGACATTCTTCTCATATCATTGATTATTCGTGTGCATTGGTGTCCATTCGTGGTTCTCATTTCCGAATTTAGGGTAAGCTCACAGACGAATCGTGAACTCGTCGTCCGGCTTCACGGACTCGACGAAGTTCGTGAGCACTTCGATGACTTGCTCCACGTCCTTGAGGTGCACCATTTCTACGACGCTGTGCATGTAGCGCAGAGGCAGGGAAATCAAGGCGCTGGGGATGCCGTGCTGCACGCGGAAGATTTCATCGGTGTCCGTGCCGCTGTAACGCGATGAGGACTCGTGCTGGATTTTGATCTTGGATTTGTCCGCCGCTTTCAGCAGGCGCTCGATGACCTTTGGGTGGTTGCAAGTGCCGTGGGTAATGCTCGGTCCCTTGCCCAGTTTCACCGTGCCGTGCATGGCCTTGTCGATGCCCGGCGTGTCCGTCGCATGAGTCACGTCGAGGCACACGGCCACATCCGGCATCAGGCGATGCGTCACCATCTTCGCGCCGTGCCCGCCGATCTCTTCCTGCACGGCGTTCACCGCGATGACCGTGCTGGCAATGCGCAACTTGCGCGCGTGCAAACGCTTCATGACCTGCGCGATGATGAAGCCGCCCATGCGGTTGTCCAGCGCGCGGCCCAGCACCAAGTTCTTGCCCATCAATTCCACACTGTCGGCATAGACCGCCACATGACCGACCCGGATGCCGGCGGTGGCGACTTCTTTTTCACTCGATGCGCCGATATCGACATAGAGTTCATGCACTTTCGGCGCCTTTTCGTTTTCGCGGTCGCGAATGTGAATGGCCGTGTTCCCGATGACGCCACGCACGGTGCCCTTGTCGCCCAAGATGTCCAGCCGCCGCCCGCGAGCCGTGGCCACATCGGAACCGCCCACGCGGTCGAGATGGAGAAAGCCTTCCTTGGTGATGTTCTTCACCATGTAACCGATTTCATCCACATGGGCCTCCAGCATCACGCGCCTCGGTTTTTTTGCCGAGCCTTCCAAAGTGGCCCAAGCCGAGCCGTAAGCATCGTTCTCCACCCGATCAGAAAACTGGCGCGCATAGTCCGCCCATTTTTTTTGGCCGCGCCATTCAAAGCCCGTGGGGCTGGGCGTGTTCAGGTAATCGAGAAGAAAGGCTTTGGAGTCGGGGTCGAGCATAAGAGGTAAATTAGGATTCATTGAGTTGTCCACTGCCATTGAAAAATCGCAATGACGAAATTATTTCATCGGCATCAAGGCAATGATGTTTCGCACAAGTGTTCCCTCGGCGTCCGAATGTTCTTTGCCGTCAACATCACGGCACCAGAGTCCTGAAGACGGGCCACCGTCGAGATTGAGAGCGCGGTGGATCTTGAATTCCGTAACGACCTTTTGTGAAGCCAGCATCAGCGCGAGATTGGAAAGTTTGATTTTACGACACACTCCCATCACCCACTTACCCTCTCCATCAGTGGCAAAGAATGTGCGTGGAAGTCCATATGATTGTTCATCTCCGAAGCCACCCACTGCCTCTCCATTGCGCACTAAGACAGGGCTGCACTGCACCATTTCAGTAACGCCGCTTTTATCTTTGAATTCATCTCGTAAAACGAGTGACGGAATGCCATTGCGAACCACAAACGATCCCTCATGTGGATTGTTCTTTTCCAGCACGCCATTCTCTCGCCCGGAGGCAATTTCCAAACCCGCAGCCCCGAAATTCAGCATATCAAAGTAACCTCCATTCACACCCGCCACGGCATGAGCATCGCGCAGAACGCCAGCTATTTTTTTGGCCTTTAACTGGGGCGGTTCTTGCACGAAGACCTTTAACTTAAAATTAGCTGCATCGAAGATGACCAGACTAATCTTCGCATTCTCAGGACCAGTGATGGAACGCTCAACAAAAACCGCACCCGCTCCGAGTGCCACTGGTTCGCTTTGATTCACGATGCGCCACTGAGCAGAACTTTCACTGCATTGAATCAGAAAAACGAGATTAATAAATAGGGCGGCTTTCATGCTGATGAAACTTGGAGTTTGAATTTCTGATTACCCGTGTTGGGGGCTGCCAGCCCGCACGAATGAGGGCTAGCAGCCCCCAACACTTAAGTCAGTTCGATAAGAAAGCATCAATCAATGCCTCGCGCACCTTCTCCAATGCCCGGGCGCGATGGCTCAATCCATTTTTGATCTCGGCGCTCAGCACACCGAAACTGTTTTTAAATCCATCCGGCACAAAGAGCGCGTCATAGCCGAACCCTCCCGCACCTTCTTCATCGAGCAAGAGTCGTCCTTCCACCGAACCATTAAATTCGCCCAGTGTTTTTCCATTTTGCGCCAGCACCATGCAGCAACGGAAGCGCCCGGTGAATGGCTGGGGCACACCTTGTTTCACGAGCGCGTTCAGTTCTTTCTTCAATCGCGCCCGGTTGTCTGCATCCGTCGCTCCGTCTCCGGCATAGCGTGCCGAAATAACACCGGGCGCACCGTTGAGCGCATCCACTTCCAAACCGGAATCATCAGACAATACGAGCATTCCCGGAAGCTCACGGCTCGCAGCCAGCGCTTTGATTTTCGCGTTATCAGAAAACGTCGCACCATCTTCCACAGGACTTGGAAGATGCGGATGATCGCGCAAATCTTCCACGAGCCAGACTTTACCGAGCATGGCCCGGATTTCCTCGGTCTTGTGCCTGTTGCCCGTGGCGACGAGGATTTTTTTCATCATGCCAGAATGCCCTTCACCAGCTTGCAAGGTTCGACGCCAGTGAGTTTGAAATCCAATCCGGCGGAGCGGTAGGTGAGCCGCTCGTGATCAATCCCGAGAAGATGCATGATGGTCGCGTGGAGATCGGGGATGTGGACTTCTCCATCGACGATGTTGAAGCCCATTTCATCGGTGGCTCCGTAGGTAATGCCCGGCTTGACCCCTCCGCCAGCCATCCACATGGTGAAAGCCTGCGGATGATGGTCGCGACCTTGCGAGCGGCCCAGCGCCACACTGGCCTCGACCATGGGTGTGCGGCCAAATTCACCGCCCCAGATGACGAGGGTGCTGTCCAACATGCCTCGTCCTTTGAGATCCTTGATGAGCGCGGCAGTGGCTTGATCGGTGGCGGCGCAATTGTTTTTCACATTGCCTTTCACATCGGAATGACCGTCCCAGCCTTCGTGATAGATGTTGATGAAGCGGACACCGCGCTCGACCATGCGCCGCGCATAGAGGCAGGCGCGGGCGAAGCTGGGCTTCGCGGGATCGCAGCCATACAGGTCCAGCGTGGTCTTGCTTTCGCCTTTGAGGTCCATGAGTTCCGGCGCGGAAGTTTGCAGACGGAAAGCCATCTCGTAGTTAGCGATGCGCGTGGCAATCTCTGAGTCGCCATCGAGTTTCAAGCGCCGCTGGTTCATATTGCTGATGAGGTCCAGCGTGTCGCGTTGCAATCCCGGATCGGCACCTTCGGGTGAACTGACATTGAGAATGGGATCACCGGAATTGCGGAAGCGGGTGCCGGAAAAAAGCGAGGGCAGGAAGCCGCTGGACCAGTTGGCAGCGCCACCGCTGATGCCGGAACCGGTGCTCATGACCACGAAGGCGGGCAGGTTCTGAGTTTCCGCGCCCAAGCCGTAAGTGACCCACGATCCCATGCTGGGACGACCGGGCTGGGCGAAGCCGGTGTTGAAGAAAATTTGCGCCGGGGCGTGGTTGAACTGCGTGGTCTTGCAGGAGCGGATGATCGCGATGTCATCCGCGACCGTGGCCAGATGAGGAAGCACCTCGGACATTTCCGCTCCGCTCTGGCCGTGCCGGGCAAAGGCATATTGAGGACCAAGCACGGCGGCATCAGGCCGGATGAACGCGTAACGCTGGCCGCCGATGATGGAGGGCGGCAAGGGCTTGCCTTGGAGCTTGGCCAGCTCGGGCTTGTAGTCGAACATCTCCAACTGCGACGGCGCGCCGGCCATGAATAGATGAATGACCGCGCGGGCTTTCGGTTGGAAATGCGGTGCTGCGGCAAGGTTCGGGCTGGAACTGGCTGCCGCAGCGCGTGAAACGAGGTTCTCCCCGAGAAGGGATGCGAGGGCCATTCTGCCGACTCCGATGCCACAGTCCTGGAGAAAATGGCGACGGGTGACCTCGCGGGAAAAATTTTGAATCGTATTCATATTCATGGCCTGAGTGAAGTCGGGGTGTGGAATCAGGGATGCGTGATGGCTTCGTCAAAGTTCAGGATTGCGCGCGCCAGTGCCGTCCATGTGGCGAGTTCAGGCGCTTTGTCATCCGCCTTGCCGGCAAACTTTGCGGCCGCACCCGGATCGGCCTTGAGCCGCGCCCGCTGCTTCTCGATGAAAGTCTGCAACATGGTCACTTCATCCTCGGTGGGTGGTCGCGTCAAAGCGTGGCGGAAGGTGGTCGCGATGCGGTCGTGATCGCTCTCCGTGGAAGCCATCACGCGGCGGGCGAGCGCCTGAGCGGCTTCCATGAACATGGTGTCGTTCAACAGAGTAAGAGCTTGCAACGGCGAGTTCGAGACCTCGCGCCGGGCCAGGCAGGACTCGCCAGTTGGGCCGTCGAAAGTGGTGGCCATGGCAAAGGGCGCGGTGCGTTTCGCGAACGTGTAGAGCGTGCGGCGGAAGTGATCCTCACCCTGGCTGACTTTCCATTCGAGGCCGCCGTGGGTGCCTTCAGTGGTAACACTGAGAGGCTGCGGAGGATAAACTCCCGGCCCGCCCATCTTGAGCGATAGCACACCCGCAGCTTGCAGGGCGGCATCGCGAATAATCTCGGCTTCCAATCGGAAACGCGGTCCGTGGGAGAGCAGGATGTTTTGCGGATCGAGCTGCTGGCTTTGTGCGGTGACCGCAGCGGACTGCTTGTATGTAGCGCTGGTGACGATCAGTTTATGAAGCTTCTTCATGGACCATCCTTCTTTGATGAACTCTACAGCAAGCCAGTCGAGCAATTCAGGATGCGAAGGCGGATCCCCTTGATAACCGAAATCCTCCAAGGTGCGCACCAGACCGCGACCGAAAAATGCCTGCCACTGGCGGTTCACCGTGACGCGCGCCGTAAGTGGATGGGCGGGGGAGATGAGCCACTGGGCAAAAGTCAGGCGATTCCTCGGCGCACCGACCGGCAATGCAGGAAGGAAGGCAGGCACGTCAGCATGCACTTCTTCTTTAGTTTGCAAAAACTCGCCGCGATGATGGAGTTGCGTGAGGCGCGGATTCGATGCGGGCCGTTCACTTATGACTAGGGTGCTCTGGCCGCGAGGAGGAGATTTGCGGGCATTGCGCAATTCATTCGCAGGCCCGCTCAACTCCGGTGCGGATTCTAGGAAGCTCTGCCTGAGCAGCGCTTTTTCCTCTTCGCTTCTCGCAGAAGCATCTTTGGCGAGCGCATCCTCCACGGCAGCGGGATACTCGTGCGCTTCGGCGGGCTTGGCATCGCCCGTGACGGAGATGCGGAAGCATCCGAGAGAGCACGCGAAATGCCGCTCTGACTGCAGCTTCAAATCCATCGCCGCATTGGCCGGAATGGGCTTGTCCAAGACGAACACGGCGGAATGCGCCTGCCCCTGACCTCCATCAACTGACCACCCCGAAGACATGTTTTCATCCTGGGTTTTCATCGCGCTATCGCCACCTTTCGGTAATGACTGCGTGGCCCGGCTCACTTTGACGCGCTCGCCGCCGACGACGATTTGGAACTCACTCAGAAAGAAATCGCCGAGCGATCCTTCGTAAAATGCCATGCCGGGGCCGTTGTTCGGGAGGCTCGGATCGGGCAGCACCTCCAGACGCAGCGCCGTGATCGCGGAACTGGAGCCGCCGCATTTCAAGTCGTAGGTTTCGCTCTTGGTGACATCACCAGCGGCAAGAATGGAACCATCAGTGCGCAGAGTCAGTTGCGGCATGGAAGACTTCATTTCCACGGGCCGAATAACCTGCCAGTGGACGGCCTTGCCGGATTCCTCTTTTTCCCAATCGGCAAACCGCTTTTCCATTGCCGCTTTGCGACGTTGTTCGATCGACGCAGTATTCGCCTCCGTTGCGATCGTGCCTAGCGAAACACGGAAGCGCTTCAATGTATGCTGGGTGCCGTAGTTCTGATCGAGCCGCACCGTCCAGACCACCGGTTGCGCGAGTTTCAACGGGGTCGCGAAATGGAAAGTCGCAGCACGCGATTTCATGCCGTCCGGCGCGCCATCAACCGCCCAGCCAGTCTGGGGATTTCCATCAATGGCACCCGCCACTGCGTAATCGTGCTGTGAATAATCTGCCTCCGCCTTGCTCAGCTTGACTGGCTGGGACAGGGACGGATTATTCTTTGGGGCGATGCTGACATTGATTTCACTGAGCACAAAATTGCCATGGGCCGTTCGACCCGGTCCCTCTGCGCCCTCTCGCAAAACTTCCAATCGTAGCCGATCCGTCGCGATGGCGTCGGTCTCGAAAGTAATCGTATAAGTATCTTTTTCGGGGGCATTGCCAGTGACCACGAGTGAACCATCGCCCTGCACTTCCACCGCATTACCGCTGGCGGCTGTTGCCTTGGCAGCGCAAGCCTTCCACGCGACATCTCCCACCGGCCATTTGTCAGGCAGTTCGCGTTCCAGTTTTTTGATGTGCTCAAGTGCAGCGGCGCGTCGTTGGATCAAATCATCCGTCGTAATCTCATACGATGGTTCGCTGGCGTTGTTGAGGAACGCCATGAGCTGATAATACTCGGTGTGCAGGATGGGATCATATTTGTGGGTGTGACATTGGCAGCAGCCCACAGTCAGGCCCATCCACGCGGTGCCAGTGACGTTGGTGCGGTCCACCACGGCATAGTAACGGAACTCCTGCGGATCAATGCCGCCCTCCTCGTTGAGCATCGTGTTGCGGTGAAACCCGGTGGCGATGAGATCATCCGGCGTGGCCTTTTCCAACATGTCACCAGCAAGCTGTTTGATCGTGAACTGGTCGAAAGGCATGTCCGAATTGATGGCCTTCACCACCCAGTCCCGATACGGCCAAATCTGGCGCGGGCGATCCTTTTCGTAACCGTTCGTATCCGCATAACGCGCAAGGTCGAGCCAGCGCCGCGCCCAGCGCTCGCCATATTGCGGTGCCGCCAGCAATGAATCCACCAGCTTCTCGTAAGCCTTCGGGTCGGCATCCTTCACGAACGCATCCGCCTGTTCCGGCGTGGGCGGCAGCCCAATCAGATCCAGATAAATCCTGCGCGCCAAAGTGTAGCGATCCGCCTCGGGCGATGGCTCCAGATGTTCCTTTTCCAGACGCGAACGGATGAAGGCATCCACGGGATGCGCGCCCGCGATCGGCAGAGCGGCCTGCTTCGGAGGTTGATAGGCCCAGTGCGGCTGGTAATCAGCACCGCCTGCAATCCATTTCTGAAGCATCTCCTTGGCCGCAGCCGGAAGCACGACCTTGGTGGATGGCGGCGGCATCACGGAATCTTCATCCGAGGAATTGATCCGGTTGATAAGCTCGCTGGCCTCGGGCTTGCCAGGCACGATGGCGATGTCTCCAGATTTTGCCTTGCCCATCGCCGACCCCGCCTGATCCAATCGCAGACCACCCTTGCGCCCATGTTCATCCATGCCGTGGCATTTGAAGCAATACTGCGAGAGCACAGGACGGACATCGTGATTGAAATCCGGGCTATTGGCCGCCACGCCATCTTCGATTGAGAAGAAAGTCAGAAAGCCCGCCAGGAGGCAGGTTGAAAGCCGGGGAAACGAGTTCATCAATTTAAAACCGAAATAGTGTGTTAAGAAAATACGCCTGTGCCAGCATCAACTTTACAGCAAAGCGAACGCCAAGCCAGCGGCCAATGCGCGGAGACATAGCCAGACAAGGGGAGGTTGCACAGGAATGGCCATCATTGCGCAGAGCCGGAATTTTCGGTTGTGAGATGTTCCGGCGCGATTATGATCCGTTTCTTCCAACACGCCGCTTTAGCTCAATTGGTAGAGCAGCTGATTTGTAATCAGCAGGTCGTCGGTTCGAGTCCGACAAGCGGCTCTC
>JAYVQB010000151.1:0-2329 GCA_043757085.1 Verrucomicrobiota bacterium | reverse complement strand
ATTTGGCGAGCAAGTTCACAGCGGCGTCCACTTTGTCCGAGTTGCCGGTGATCATGACGATGAGCGATTGCTCCTGAAGATCGACCGTCTTGCCATTGAAGTGCTCGATGATCTGGAGGATTTCCGTGCGTTTCGCGGGTGCGATGCGCAGTTTCACGAGCGCCATCTCTTTAACCACGGAATCCTTGTCAGTGTGCTCGGAGCAATGGATGACATCAATGAGCTTGTTGCACTGCATAATGATCTGATGCAGCCCTTCGGGATGGCCGCTGATGCCCACGGTCATGCGCGAGTAACGGGGATCGCTGCCTTGCGAGACGACCAGTGAGTCAATGTTAAAGCCGCGACGGCTGAAGATGGCGCAGATGCGGCCAAGGACGCCGGGTTTGTTGGCGACAGACATGCTCAGCGTGTGAACGTTCATGATGTCGGGATGTGGCGCGGGTTTGTGATCAGCGGAGGGAATCTTGCGTTCTGACATAGGACAAAAATTATATGTTATTAAATGGTCTGGCTAAGAGCTGTTAGGTCGAACCAACCGGCTTCTCCATCTTATGCTTTGGTGCTTCAGTGATCATATCTTCAAGAGCGGCACCGGCCGGGATCATCGGGAAGACGTTTTCATGCTTGATGCACTCGGCTTCGATGAGGCAGGGGCCATCGTTGTAAGCGAGAGCTTGAGTCAGCACTTTCTCAATGTCGGCGGGACGGCGGATGTGCCAGCCTTTGATGCCATAGGCTTCAGCCAGCTTCACGAAGTCGGGATTGCCTTCGAGATCGACGCCGCTTTCACGATTGTCGAAGAACAGCTCCTGCCACTGGCGCACCATGCCGAGATAGCTATTGTTGAGCACAATGATCTTCAGGGGGAGCTTGAGCAATGCCGCCGTTGCGAGTTCAAACAATGTCATCTGGAATCCGCCGTCGCCGCTGATGGAACATACGATGTCCTTCGGGCAGCCGAGTTGTGCGCCGATGGCGGCAGGGAAACCGAAGCCCATCGTGCCTGCACCTCCGGAACTAATCCATTTGAAGCTGGCGTCGTTCTTATAAAACTGCGCAGCCCACATCTGATGCTGTCCTACGTCAGTGGTGACGATGGCCTTGCCTTTGGTAAGATGATAGAGCTTGTCAATGACCTGCTGCATACGCAGGCCACCCTGAATCTTATAACTCAGCGGGAACTTTTTCTTATAACCATCAAGGTGTTCGTTCCAGCCTTTTGTATCCAGCTTGGAAAGAAGCGGGAGGAGTTCCTGTAAGGCGGCTTTGGCATCGCCTTTGATAAAGGCGTCTGGTTTGATCATCTTGCCAGCCTCGGCCTCATCAATGTCGAAATGCACAATGGTCGCGTTCTTGCCGAACATCGCGGGCTTGCCAATGATGCGATCGTCGAAGCGTGAACCCACGTTGATGATGCAATCGCATTCGCAAATGGCCTTGTTTGCGTAGGCAGTGCCATGCATCCCGATCATGCCGAGGCTGAGACGATGCGTCTCGGGGAACACGCCCTTGCCCAGCAAGGTTGACGTCACCGGGCAGTTCAGCGTTTCGGCGAGGGTCATCAACTCCTTGTCTGCGCGCGCAATCATAGCGCCGTGCCCGGCAAGGATCACCGGACGCTTGGCGGCCATGATGAACTTTGCGGCATCTTGCACGGATTTTTTATCGATCTTGAAATCCTCTTCGGGATGATAGCCCGGCAAGTCCATCGGTTCATCCATCACACCCGTAAAAGGCGCCTGGCTGATGTCTTTCGGAATATCAATCAACACTGGCCCAGGGCGGCCCGTGGTCGCTATATAATGGGCTTCGCGCGCCACGCGCGGCAGATCGTTCGTGACCTTTACGAGATAGCTGTGTTTCACCACTGGTGCGGTGATATTAAAAATGTCCGCCTCTTGGAAAGCATCTTTGCCCAGCATCCACGAAACCGTCTGGCCAGTGATCACGACCATCGGCACTGAATCCATCATCGCGGTCATGATGCCCGTCACGGTGTTGCCCGCTCCGGGTCCTGAAGTAACGAGCACCACCGCTGGTTTACCAGTGGCGCGAGCATAACCGTCGGCCATGTGAACCGCGCCCTGTTCATGGCGCACAAGAACGAATTTCATTTTCGTCTTCACCGTTTCCAGCGCGTCGAAAATCGGCAGCGCTGCTCCGCCCGAGTAGCCGAACACATATTCGATACCAAGCTGGTCGAGGGTTTTGATGAGCGCCTGTGCGCCGTCCAGTTTTTCTTTACTCATGGTGATTGTTTCTTAAATATTGCGGATTTGGCCGTGAATGTTGCATTATTAAGCTTGAGTTCAACATTTAATTGTCT
>JAYVQB010000150.1:0-2334 GCA_043757085.1 Verrucomicrobiota bacterium | reverse complement strand
CATCAGCCTCGATACCGCGCAACGCCAAGCCGTAGAACACGGAGAAACCTACGAACGAGAGGTCGCGCTCTACATCATCCACGGACTGCTTCATCTCGGCGGATGGGATGACCACGAAGAATCCGAGCGCAACGCAATGCATGCGCAGCAGGCCGCAATCCTTGAGCATGCGTGGTTGAAACGGAAGCCGCAAGAGTGCTAAAGTTTTCCATGAGGGCAGTGCAGGCGCAAACTGACGAAGTTGCGCATCGCGCAACCCATGATATTAAACTACACTACGAAATATTAACCTTTGGCATCGTATTATTCCTGTGGCGTTACGCGAATCACAAAAAGACATGCAGGAACACTCTACCAAGAAGGTGGAGCTTTTGCGACATTACCTGAACGCCTACCTAGCCGTCATCGGCCACGATATCTACACGAATGCCATCCATTGCTACGACCTCTTCTGCGGTGAAGGCATTTACCCCAATGGCGGCAAGGGTAGCCCCATCGTGTTCATCGAATGTCTTCGCGCCTGCGCCGCCCAATGCCCCGGCAAGCGGTTTACTTTTCATTTCAACGACCAGGACTCAGACAAAGTGGCAAGCGTGCAACGGTGCATTGAATTGCTGGGACAAATGCCCAGAAACTTGGTGATCACTTCGAGCACATCGCCATTCGATATTGTGATTCAGCAGACCACTAGGAAGCTGACGGAGATGGGCAGGGAGAAAGCCTTTTTGTTTATTGATCCTTACGGCTACAAGGAGATCAATCCTCATCTCATCAAAGACCTCATGAAGGAGGGCAAAAGCGAAGCGCTGCTTTTTCTGCCTACTCAGCAAATGTTCCGCTTTTCCAACAAGGGCACACCCGAAGCTCTTTCCGAATTCCTAGAGGGTATCCACCGAGGTAGGACTTTTCCAATAGGGGCGAACATGGCAGACTACCTCGCATACATTGTCAAGGGTTTCAGACTCCTGCTGCCTGACTTCATTGTGGACAGCTTCACTATCCGCAAAGATCCCCAGACCGCATTCTGCCTGTTCTTTTTTACAAGTAACCTCAAAGGGGCCGAGAAGATGCTGGAAGCCAAATGGAAGCTTGATGAACAACAGGGCTTGGGATGGAGCTACGAGGCTAGCTACTCTGCAGGCAACCTGTTTAGCAAGCCGCTGATCAACCCTCTGGAAAATCTCCTTGAGGCGCGTTTGCACAGTGGCCAGCAAACCAACGGAACAATCTATGAATTCACCATCCGAGCAGGGTTTCTTCCGGCTCATGCGCTCCAAATTCTGGAGGCCATGCAGAAGGATGGGCGTATCCACGTCAAACCAGAAGGTGTCCGCAAGGGTGCCTTTTATCTCAACTACCAAGCAACTCATGGTAGCGACTCGTCCAAGCTCAAATCAATCACCATCCACCTCACCTGACCTATGGCATCCTCAAGCATCGAATGGACTGAACTCACTTGGAACCCAACTACTGGCTGCGACAAAATTTCATCAGGATGCAAGAACTGCTATGCAGAAGTGATGTCGCGGCGCTTGCAGGCGATGGGAGTCGCGAAATACGAGGATGGTTTTGCGGTGCACTGTCATTTAGAGGCACTAGACATTCCGCGCGGCTGGCGAAAGCCGAGCGTAGTCTTCGTGAATTCGATGAGCGACCTGTTCCACGACAAAGTTCCACTAAGTTTTATTAAGAAGGTGTTCAAAGTGATGAATGAATGCCCGCAACATGTATTCCAGGTGCTCACAAAGCGTGCGGCCCGTCTGGCGATGATGGCCTCCAAACTGAACTGGACACCTAACATCTGGATGGGAGTCAGTGTGGAGAATGAAGCTGTGACCTCGCGGATCGACCATTTACGGCGAGTGCCCGCCACAGTGCGCTTCCTCTCTCTTGAACCACTCATTGGGCCCCTACCCCATCTCAATCTCTCCGACATCCACTGGGCCATTGTCGGCGGGGAAAGCGGTGTCCATGCACGGCCTATGCGCCCTGAGTGGGTGACGCAGATTCAGCGCCAGTGCAAGAAGGCGGACGTTGCTTTCTTTTTCAAGCAGTGGGGAGGTCGTAACAAGAGGGCTGCCGGCAGGGAGTTAAATGGCAGGACTTATGATGCCATGCCTGTTCGTTCTACGGTGGCAATGACGCGTTAAGGGCATAACGTCGCTCTGAACTGACGCGACATGTCGCACACTATGAAAGCGCAAGCTCGCTTACGCAATCCAAGGTTTGCTATTCCGTAAGCGTCAAGCCAAGCGCCCTGCCACTGCTGCTTGACCTTGCTGTTTAAACATCGTGTCACTGGCGGTCGTAGCATCATGACTACGACGCCCAGTG
>JAYVQB010000149.1:0-2343 GCA_043757085.1 Verrucomicrobiota bacterium | reverse complement strand
TTGGAGGAATTTCTTTTTCGCGGTGCGGTGCTGGGCATCATGCGGCGCACGCTCAGTGAACGCAGCGGCGTATTCTGGACCACGATGCTTTTTGCCATTGTGCATTTTCTCAAGCCGCCAGACCAAGGCGTGAGCGATTTCGCAGACGTCAACTGGTCGAGCGGCTTCTTCCACGTCACACAGCTCTTCAACGGATTCGGTCGCTGGAATGATTTCCTCGGAGAATTTCTGCTCCTCGTCGGAGTCGGCTGGGTGCTCGCCCGTGCGCGACTCGCCACCGGCGGCCTGTGGGCCTGCATCGGCCTCCACGCCGGCTGGGTCGCAGGCATGAAATATTTTAATCAGCTCACCAACACCACCAAGTCCCTCCGCGATGGAGCCTTCGCCCCTTGGATGGTCGAGAATCATTGCAAAGCCATCGTCAGCCCCGTCGTCGGCTTCGTGCCGCTCATCGCTATTCTCATCACCGGAGTCCTCACGCTATGGATCGCAGGCAGTTGGCACAGCAGAGAAGCACAAAAAGCCGTTGCCAGCACGGGTGCCTGATCGGCCCCTATCGTCGATCAGCCAAATGGCGATCAGTCTTCAATATCTTTTTTGAGGTGCCTTGAATCCCAAAAATTCTATTGAGAGCTTCGCCAAATTTTACGGCAGCCTTTTCACCCTGCTCTTCAGGAGTCTCTTCGGGAACGTCTAAGTCCCGCCCTTCATACGGTAAAGTCACACGTCGCCGAAGCGGAGGCGTTGACGGAGATGGCTCGTAAAGAATCATGTAGGTATTTAATTTAGTTGGTTACGCGCTAACGGGAATCAAAATATCTCGGATTTAAATCTCGGTTGAAATAGTGCTTTCGCTTGATCCAAATAAATCCATCTCCTTTTGATATTACCGCAACATCAATCGGCCCGCCAACTGTTTCGCGATCTGTGGAAACCCGTCGCTTTAATACGGTCAAGTTCACAAGTGATTCTGCCATAGCCGCTAGCTCGTCTTTCGGCAGCATTTGCACTGTGTCAATGATCGGGGAAACGTGGGTCTCAAGCTGGTGATTCACCAGCTCCGTTTCCCAGTTTTTGACAAATTCCTGCGAGGCCTGCTGGAGAAGAGGCGAAAGACGGTGTCGCTGTTGCGACCGCAAGCTCCCCAAAACTGCATTTTCATACTGAGTCAATGCGTTCCGCATGTAGGTATTCAACAGCGTGCTTACGTTCGGGTGAATGCCTTTCATGAATGATGTCACCATCTCTTTTTGGGCAAACGATGAAATACTTCCTTGGTTTTGATGCGTGATTCTCACTTCGTTTCCTTGCCTCCAACGCAGCGTCGCCGGGAGTGGATTTCCGTGAGTGACTGCTTCGGCCAAACTTGGAAATATTTCAGCTGAGCCAAAACCCGCAACTACCACACCCGAATACTCAGGGAAGAAGTCACGCGCCAAACATTCGATACAATACGAGCGAATAGCCGCGACGGTTTGGGCGCTGATGTTGTAGCGGTGAAATAGCCGTTGAGTTAGGTCGTCCATTTCCGTCCCAGATTGGATTTCGAGATTGTGCGAGAAATTGGCTGGAAGTGTCGAGAGGGGGCCACAAGCCGACATGAGTTTTGCAGTGTGTTCATTCTCAACGAACTGTCGGATGACGTCATTAAGCGTCCTGCCGATAGGCGCAGCAAGTGTTCTGCAACTTTTTTCTAATGGAGCAAGCAATCCGTAAACGCTCCGTTGAACAAAGTCTGAACATTGTTGGGGTGAGGACAGTAAAGGATTTGTCGTCAAGTGACTCACAAAATCCGCACGATATTCTTCCAACGTGGGGAAAGAATTCTTTCTGTTTTCGGCGCGGTATGATTTTATGATGGTCTCCCAAGGCACCCCCATAAATTCAGCACCTCCATAAACCATCACGCCGACGGGATCGACTTCAGAAAGCTGGAAGAGCTTGTTTACCGAATTATATATCTTGTGTCTCCCCGTTACCGCACTATCAGCCGCGAGAGCAACGGCCATTTTATTCATCACGGCAATTTCAGCAGTCATACGGTGACTAGTGCATCAAAAGTATTGCTCTGGCAAAAGTAGTTTTGGGATGTTTTTGCAGAGATCCAGTCTGGCACTTGTGTGGGCATATTACCCAATATTCATGCTTTTAGCAAAGCCGATTGTGCAAGTGATTGTGCAGCAGAGATGCAGAAAAAGCCGTTGCCAGCAGGGGCGTCTGATCGTTTAGTCATAAATCGCAACCCGCCCGGGTGGTGGAATTGGTAGACACGCCAGACTTAGGATCTGGTGACGAAAGTTGTGCAGGTTCGAGTCCTGTCCCGGGCATTCAATTGATAATGAA